>CALKUW010000173.1 GCA_937996585.1 uncultured Flavobacteriales bacterium | reverse complement strand
TCGGGTGCCGTGGCCAACCTCACGGCCAGCCGCGTCAGCGTGAACCCCATGCGCAAGGTGCGCCTCTTCCAGCAGGACGCCTACCTGTCGGTCGACCTGCTCAACCGCAGCGCCCAGGTCATGCGCCTCGAAGACGTGGATCCGGGACAGGAGCGCGACCCCTATGGACTTTACCTCGATGTACCGGGACGGCCTGCACGCCGCATCCACATCGAAGAACCCGAAGTCGGCGAGGCCAATGCCATCGCCGACGAATTGGCCGATTTCCATGCGGCCTGTACGGGCACGTCGCCCTGCCGCGTGCCGCTCGAGGACGGCTTGTCCGCCCTGCGCGTGGCCACGGAAGTCATGGAACGCATCGCACAATCATTGACCCCCACAACATGACGAGAAACTGGTTCACCTGCGTGGTGAAATACGTGCGCCACGGCGCTGACGGAAGTGAAGAGAAGACGACGGACCAGCTGCTGCTCGACGCCTACACCTATACCGAGGCCGAGGCCCGGCTCGTCGGCATCGTGACCGACGTCTGCACCGGCCCATTCGAAGTCCAGTCCATTACCAAGAGCAACTACGCCGAGGTCGTCCGATGGGACACCGGCGACAAGTGGTTCCGCATCAAGGTGGCCCTCACCAGCTTCGATGAGCGCAGCGGCAAGGAAAAGGAGTCCAACCAGTTCTTCCTCTTCAGCGCGGACGACGTGAAGGACGCCTTCGACAAGACCAAGGAATTCCTCAAGGGCTCCGGCATCGGCTTCGTCATCCCCGCCATCAACTACACCAAGATCAGCGAGATCTACCCCCAGAGCGAGGAGGGCTCCACCAACATGACCGCAGCCGACGGCTACGGCGCCGTTCCGGCGGACCATCCGTCCATCGCCCAGCCCGCGGCCGAGGAATCCGTCCCGGCCGGCGTCGACCCGGAGACCGGGGAGGTCGGCTGAGTCACGCCCACTCCCAACAGGAACGGTAGGCCCCGGTGTTCTCGCAGTGCTGCGTGAACCCGGCATAGAATGCGTCGCTGCCCAGGGTGGCGCTGTCGCCGATGACCAGCAGGTGCATCCGTGCGCGGGTCATGGCCACATTCATCCGGCGGTGTTCAGCGAGGAAGCCCACGGTGCCTTCTGCGTTGGATCGGGTAAGCCCAATGACCATGATGTCCCGCTCCTGGCCCTGGAATCCGTCGACGGTCTGGATGGTCAACCGGCCTTCTGAGGCGGCCACTTCCCTGTGGAGAAGGTCTTCCAGCAGAGTGACCTGGGCGCGGTAGGGAGCAATGACCCCGACCGTGGCCAGGGGATGGGCCGCCATCAATTCCCGGACACGGTCCACCGCGAAGGTCGCCTCCTCCGGGTTGCGGATGCTGGCGTGCGAGCGGCCGGTGGTGTCCGCTTCAGGGGCGGACCGCTCCTCGTCCCAGCCGCGGCCGGCCGTGTCGATGAAGGTCAGGGGCGGCAGATTTTCCAATGTCCTTTCGGCCACGGCCGACGCCGCCCGCAGTTCACCGCCATAGAAGGTGGCATTCGGGAAGGACATGATGTCGGCGTGCATGCGGTACTGCGTATCCAGCAGGTGCACGTTCCGGTCGCGGCCGATGGCCTTTTCGAGCAGGCTCACCCCGAGGCCCGCTTTGAGGGCGGCAGGATCCTTGACCGTTGGAGGCAATTGGAAAGCGTCCCCTGCGAGGACGACCCGGTCCGCGATCCGGATGGGGATCCAGGCGGCGGGCTCGAGGGCCTGGCCCGCCTCATCGAGGATGGCCGTACCGAACCGGCGGCCGGTCATCATGCGGTCTGCTGCCCCCACGAGGGTGCAGCAGACGACCTCGGCAGCCTCCATGGCCCGTTCCGCAAGGAAACCCTCAAGTCGGTCGGCTTCCTTTCTCAACTCGCGGGCCTCCGCGTAGGCGGCGCGGCGCGCAGCCCGTTGGTCAGCACCGAATGTGCGGAACTGCTTTTCCGCCTCGCGGGCGGCTTCCTCGGCCTGCTTCCGGAATGACTTGACCTGTTTGTGGTCCGGATCTGCGGCTACAAGCCGGTCGAGGGCACGGTCCACCACCGCCGGATCGACCCGCATGGGGTGGCCGATGCGGACGACGTTGAGCCCAATCGCGCCGAGCCGCTCCACGAGCAGGTCGGCCGCCGCGTTGGACGGGGTGGCGCACAGCACCTTCTCCCCGCGGCGGACCAGCGCCTTCACGAGCTGAACGAGCGTCGTGGTCTTTCCGGTACCCGGCGGGCCATGCAGGGTCGTCACCTCGGCTGCGGTCAGGGCATGGCCCACGGCCCGGTTCTGGGATTCGTTCAAGTCGGGATGCGCGAAGGGCTCCGGCTCCACCGGCTCAGGGCGGGCGTATCCAAGGATGACCTCGCGCAGGGCGGCGAGGCGGCTCGGCTTGCCATCGTGTCCAGCATTCAAGACGTCGGACAGGGCCCGCGCCATTTCCTTGAAGCTCCGTTCGTCAAATCGCGCATCCAGGACCCAGCTGCGGTGTGTGGCCTGCTCGGGCAGCTCGTCGCCGTCGAGGACCACCTCGGCCTCCAATCCACGCGCGGACCTCACGATGCCCCGGTGCGAAACAGCCTCACCCTTGGTATCGGAAGAGGACAACTGCACCGCCGAACCTGCGCGGAAGGCACCGGGCTCTCCCGATTCGGCTTGGATCTCGACCGTTGGTCGTCCCCCAAGGGTGAAGGCCGTGCGGACAATACTGACGGGCGCCCAGGTCAGGCCTTCCGCCTTGCGCCGGGCGACGGGCTGCCCGTCAAGGATGGCGGCATACCGCTCCTCCTCCGCCCGGTGTTCCTTCACCAGGGCCTCGGTCAGAGCGGACAATTCCGCGATGCTGTCGCGGTATTCCTTCATGGGGTGCTCAACGCCGTGAGCGCAGGATTTCGAGGTCTCCGATGTAGCGGAAACCCTCCCCGTCCTGGATGATGGTCCCATTGTGCTCGATGTCCTCGAACGACAAGGAGTACGAGTTGACGGTCATCACGACATAGTACAGACCGTCAGCCGCCTCATCCTCGCTGGGAGACCACGTATTCTCGTAGTCTTCCTGTTGGAAGATCAGCGTGCCCCAACGGTTGTAGATCGACACCGTTGGTCCCAGCGAGCTGATGGCATTGCCCTTGACCTCGAAGGCATCGTTCTCGCCGTCGTTGTTGGGCGTGAAGATGTTGGGAATGGACTCAATGGCGCAGGGGCCGAAGTTGACGTTGAACTCCATGGCATCAGTGCCGATACAAGGCGGCGCCATGTTGACTGTGACGCCGTAGACGTCCGTAGAATTGACCGTCAGGGCGCTGCCTGTTTCCTGCAATGTGCCATTCTCCTGCGAAGTCCAAACGAATTCAAGGTCCCACTCCGATGGGGGCAGGTCAGGGACCAGGATGTGATTGTCCCCGATGCACAAGCCATAGATGTCCTGATCAGGACCCAACACGGGAGGCGCATAGACCCCAACCGGCACCGTGGCGGTGGCCAGGCACTCGTCGATGTTGCCGCCCGTCATGTTCATCGTTACTGTGACCTCGATGGGTGCATCGAGGTCGTCCACAGTCGCGGATGCTCCGTCATTGTTGCCGTTTCCGGGCTCAATGGTGCCTCCGGTGGATTCCCAAGTCCAGTCCACGTTGAGATTGGATGGGACATCTGTGGTCACGGCATTCAGTCCGACCGGCACACCGCACCAGTTTTCCTCGGCCGCCAAGGAGACTTCAGGCGCCGGCTCAACCGTCACCACCATGGTGTCATAACTGGTACAACCAAAGTCGTTCACTGCCGTGTAGACGTACTCGAAAACACCGGCGTTTTCGGGCTCAATCGTGATACCGTCACAGTCACCACCATCATCGACAATGAACGGGCCGGTCCAGAATGAACTGTCACAATCCGCGCCAATCTGGGGTGTGAAGACAATGGGGTCAGGATAGAGACTGGGCTCGAAGTTGATGAACCAATCGAAGATGAAGCCGTTATCAGAGCCCCAACTGTCGCAGACCTCAATCGTCCAGGTACCATTGAGCGGGCACCCCTCGAGCAGGGTCCACGGCTGCACCGACTCATAGGTGCCACTGGGCAGCGTCCCACCGGCATTCTGTTCCCAGGTGCCATTGGTCGCGTCGGGCGACCAGAAGTAATCGTAGCCGACACCGGGGTCATTGGCCTGGGCATCGATGTCCACGGGAACCCCGAGGTAGGTTCCACCTCCACCCTGCTGGTGCACGCCCATGGAGCTGCCGTCCGGGCAGATGAAGGTGATGGTGAGGTCACCCATGAAGCTGTGCTCGAAGTTGATGAAGAAGTTCTCGAAATCGTCGGGCGAGGTGATCTCCTGGCCGGGGTTGAACGCCGTGAATACGATGGAGGAACTGAAGCACTGGGTCTGGTCGTCCGGGATGAACAGGCCGCCCCCGAAATCCACATTCGGTGAGCTGTCGTAGGTAATGCCCTCGGCCACGCCCGTCACCGGGTACTCCTCTCCCGAGCAGATCTGGAGGCTCTGGGTCGTGCCTTCGAAACTGGTGGGCGTGGAGACGAGCACCAGGTGGTCCACCAGGTTGCCGTTCGCACAGTCGTTGTTGTCCACGATGTACAGCTGGACCGTGTAGGCGCCCGGCGCATCGAAACTGTGGGTTACCAAGGGGCCACTGTTGTCCGTCGTACCGTCGTCGAAATCCCATTCCCAGGAGGCGATCAGGAAGTCTTCCGCTGCCTGCGAACCGCCGCCATCGAACTGGATCTCCTCACCCACACAAACCCGGAGTGGCACCGTCTCCACCACACCGTCCACCGTGGTCTCTACAATGGCCTCCGGACGCTGGCAGGGCTCCTCGCAGGTCACCTCGGCCGTCCAATTGGAGTTCTCCGAAGCGTCCGAGGTGAACTGCCAGGTGATGCAGCCCGACGCATTGGTCACGTCGTCCATCTGGCTCCAGATGTCCACGCCCTGAAGGTCGAAGCCGGTGAAAAAGTCATCCGGGGCACCCACGGCCTCGTCGGACAGCCAGACGAACATGGTGTCTCCGGCACCGAGGGCAAAAAGATTGAAGTAGAAGTTGATCACGGGATCCACCTCCATGTCGGGACAAAAGGTCATGGTGTAGTCCGCATTCGGCGAAGCGTCACCGGCGGTCAACCCGTTGTCCACGAAGAAGAAATCACACCCCGTGTAGGTGCCGCCTTCCGAAATGGACACCTCCTGGGCGCTCAGACTTCCGGCGCCCAAAACGAATGCGAGGACCCATGCCTTGCAGAGCATGTGGACCAGTGCCGGTTTCAATGTTCCTTGCATCAGTTTCCTTTCGAAGTATTGGCGAGGTGCCGCGTGTAAAGCTCCTGGCAGCGTTGCAGGCTGTGGAATTGGATGACACCGCGGTCTCCGATGTTGTAGTTCGTGGGCAGCCCTGGATCGGCCATGCGCTCAAAGCGGTAATGCCGTGGATCGAAGGTGGCAGGGTCGAATTCCGCTGCACTGAAGGGTGCACCGCCTTCGAGCGTGGATGGCGCACCATCCAGGTCGGGCAGACCGGCATTCTTGGTCTGGTCCGCCGTGAAGACCCATCCCTGTTTGGCAACGAATGCCTCGAAGGCGGGTCCGGAATGCTTGAGCCCAGATGCGCTCGACTTGATTGCCGCCCTGACGGGGGTTTGCGCCATGATTTCCGAGGGGAAGTGGAAGGCAAGGACCAACAGGACGGGGCAGAGTAAACGGTTCATGTTCATCGATTCCAACAATCCAACCGAAACCAACCGGCCGGAGTTGCTCGAAAGTAGCACATTTGCCCTCCCTTGACTCCCAACGCCATGCGACTTATCGAGGTTCAGGATACGAAAACCCGCAACGCCTTCCACGACGTTCCCAAGGCCATCTACGCCGATGACAAAGCGTGGATCCCCCACCTCCGGCAGGACATCGACAAGGTCTTCGATCGGGACAAAAACCGCCTGTTCAAGAAAGGCGGCGAAGCCAAGCGTTGGTTGGTGCAGGACGACAGCGGCGGATGGGTCGGGCGCGTGGCCGCCTTCGTCAACCCGAAATACAGCGGTGGGATGGAACAGCCAACGGGGGGCATCGGGTTCTTCGAGAGCACGGATGACGACGCCGTGGCCAACCTGCTGCTCGATGCAGCCGAAGATTGGTTGAAGGCGCAGGGCATGGAAGCTGCGGACGGGCCGATCAACTTCGGAGAGAAGGACAAATACTGGGGTCTGCTCGTGGACAATTTCACTGCCTTGCCGAGCTACGGGATGAACTACAACCGACCATACTACGAGCGGTTCTTCCGGGATCGGGGCTACCAGACCTACTTCGAGCAGTACATATACGGGCGCCCGGTACAGGTGGATATCCAGGAGCCCTTCGAACGCAAGCGCGCCCAGATCGAAGCACGCGGCGGCTTCCGCGTCATCACGGCACGGGACCTGACACATGACCAGCTCGCCGAGCACTTCTGCACGGTCTACAACAATGCCTGGGGCGGTCACCACGGCTTTGCCAAGATGCCACTGAAGCAGGCCCAGCGGACCGTGAAGGCACTGAAGCCGGTAATGGATCCCGACATCATCTTCTTCGTGCTCCACGGGGACAAGCCGGTCGCCTTCTACGTGAACATTCCCGAGCTGAACCAGATCTTCCGGCACGTCCACGGCAACCTCAATGCCATCGGTAAACTGAAGTTCCTCTTCCACAAATGGCGGAAGACCTCCGACATCATGGTCGGACTCGTGTTCGGCATCGACCGGGAATACCACGGGCATGGCCTCGACGGATACCTCATCGACATCGCCGGCAAGCAGATCCAGGCCAAGGGCCGCTACCATTCCACCACCCTCACGTGGATCGGCGACTTCAATCCGAAGATGATCCGCATCGCCGAAAACCTCGGAACGGAGCGCACCCGCACCTATCACACCCTGCGCAAACTCTTCGATCCGGACAAGCCCTTCAAGCGCGTGCCCATCGCAAAATGAGCCCGCAACCCAGGGAAATGGCCCTGGGTGTTTGACGGGTCGACATTCCCGCTATCTTTGCGC
>CALKUW010000172.1 GCA_937996585.1 uncultured Flavobacteriales bacterium | reverse complement strand
GCGTCGGGACCGGAGACGATCTCGAAGCAGTTGTCGAACAAGGCCTGGGCTTTGTCGTCGGCGATGCGCAGCAGCTCCACCGAGGCGAAGGGGTCGCCGGCGTCGGCGCGGGCGTAGACCATGCCCACCGTGATGTTGTTGTAGTCGCCCGGCTCCAGGGTGAACGGGCCTGCAGACTGCAGGAAGAGGCGGTCGCCCGGCGGGTTGCCGGCGGTTTGCTCCGTCCAGGGCTCGACCTCCTGGCCGACCGTGCCCCATTGGTAGGGATCCGTATCGCCGGGGTACATGTAGTCCGCGGGGATGTCGAGGTTGGCTCCGGAGGAGGCGGTGATGCCGTTGCCACCGTAGGCCATGCGCTGGCCGTTCTTCCAGAAGCCGCGCATGTAGTTGTAGTAGTGCACGCTCTGGCTCGGCTGGCCATCGATGCCGCTCGACCAGTTGTAGTAGAGGAACTTGCGCATGCCGTAGCGCTCGTTGTCGATGACACCGTCGCCGTAGCCGATGCCGATGCCGGCGTAAGGGATGCCGAGAGAGTCGATGGCATCCGTGAAGACCTCGGTCAGCGGATTGTCCACCCCGTCGCTGTCCTGGTAGGGACCTTCGAAGAAGTCGATGCCCATGGCGGGCGGCTGTTCACCGTATCCGATGGAGTAGCTCGTTGCCTCATCGAACGCGTCGCCGTTGTAGCTGTAGCCGAGGCCGCGCTGTACGTCACAGCCGACGTAATCGTCCACGTGGCCGCCGAGGTCGCAGTCCACCCATTGGGAGAAGTAGGTGTTGGTCAACGTCTGCGTGCCCTGGTTGATGAGCACGTAGTTGCAGAACGTCATGTTGTTGATCTCGTCATTCGTGCTGAACGCGAAGCTCTGCGCGCGGATCTCCATGCCGATGGGCTCGCCGAGGGATTCCGTGTGTACGTTGCCCTTGTCGTTGAAGATCCAGTAGTAGGTCTGGTCGCCGTAGAGCGGCACCTGGTCCTCGCGGCGGCGGTTGCCACAGTCGATCTCCTGGAGGAAGTCGTACCACGGGTAGTCGCCGAGGGCGGCGTCGTAATTGCCGTCGCCGTCGTAGTCGTAGAACGGAGCGAGGTAGTAGTCCTGGTTCAGCGCGACATTGCCGTGGGCGGGGTATTCGAAGAAGTAGGTCGGGATGGCATAGCCGTCCGGAAATTCCACGGCGAGGTCACAGGTCGGGTCTGCGGCGCAGTCGAAATACTGGCGGTGCCGCATGGCGTCCTGGCGTTCGCAGATGGTGAACTGGTCGTACGCGGCGCAGGTGGCCTCGTCGACCTCGGCGGCGCCCTCATTGGTCAGCGGTCCGGGCCAGAAGTCGTTGCCGCTGTTGCGGTAGCGGGCGGCGGCCAGCTTCAGCTGCTGGTCCGGGCTGATGCCGGCGAGCCAGAGCGCACCACCGTATACGACGCTGACGCCGGCCTCCTTGGGAACGAAGTACGAGCCCTTGTCGATGGAGCGATTGTACCACAGCGAGCCGCCGTTTTCGAGCAGTGCGCGGACGTTGTTCCATTCGAGGTTGCGCAGGGCTGTGGCGGGGGCACAGGCGGCCGCGGTGCTGCGGGGCTGGGCTTGGACGACAGGGGTCTGAGGCCCCTCCGGCATGGAGGAGCGGCCCTTGTCGAGGATGGGTGAGCCGGGGGCGGCGTCCTGGCCTGAAGCGGCAAGGCATCCGCCTGCGAGGAGCAGGGCGAGGAGCGTTGCGCGCATGGGATTACATGGAAATGTTCAGGCCGATGCTGTGGATGCCGTCAAACGGGTTGGTCGTGCGGTAGGCGTAGTGCAGTCCGATATGGCCGTCATCCGAGGTCGGGAGCTTCACCGTGAATCCGGCGCTCGGTCCGGTGATGGCGGTGCGGGTCACCTCCGCGTCGCCGATGCCGTCTTCATAGAGGTATCCGGCGCGGACAATGAAGCGGTCGCGGAAGCTGAGCTCCATGCCACCTGAGAATTGGTCACGGGTGAAGCTGTTCGAGGTGAACTGCGCCATGCCGGTCAGGCTCATGCTCTCGCGGCGCATCATCTCGTAGCCGAAGCCGATGTTGACGAGGGAGGGGAGCTCGAAGCGCTCGCTGCGCTGCATGATGGTCAGGCCCTCAGAGGCGCCCTGCGGGGTGGCGGTCAGCGTGAGGCCGTCCCCGGCGTAGCGCATGGGGGCACCGACGTTGCGCAGGGAGATGCCGAACTTCAGTCGGCCGTCGTCACCGGCGAGGTAGCGGATGCCCGCATCGAAGGCGACGCCGTTGGCGCGCACGTTGCTGATGCTCTCGGAGATCATGCGCACTGTGAGGCCGCCGTAGATGCTGTTCGAGAACGCCTTGGCATAGCTCAGGCCGATGTTGGAGAACGTGGGGCGGTAGGCACCGATGCCGCCTTCCGGCAGGTCCTCGGTCGTGATCTCGATGTCGCCGAACGTCATGCTTGTCACGGACACGCCGAGGTGACCGCCACCGACGGCCTGCACAAAGCCGAAGGAGTTGAGCTGGATGTCGGTTCCGACGAGGTACTGCTGGTTGCAGACCGCGAGTTCGGTGCGGTTCACGAAGGCGAGACCGGCCACGTTTGAGAAGCTGGACTCGACGCCGGTAACCAGGGCGGTGTTCGCGCCCGCCACACCGGAGCTCAGGGCCCACGGCAGGATCAACAGCTGGCCCGCGCCGGCACTACCGGAACGGTCGGGATTGCCCGCATGTGCAGGTGCCGCAATGGCGACCGCGAGGGTCAGGGCGATGGAGGTGAAAAGGATCCGTTGCATGATCAGAAGTTTTCGAGGTCAGCCGGACGCATCACGGCGAACCACTTGACGATTTTGTCGCCCACACCCGGGGCGTCCACGTGGATGATGTGCACCCCTCCTGCGATGGGCACGTTGCGCTGGTTCTTGAGGTCCCACTCGACGTAGGTCAGCGGATCGGCCTTGTCGAAGGTTCGGACCAGCGTTCCCGCGAGGGAGTAGATGCGGATGGTGCAGACCTCGGGCAGTCCGGTGATCTTGACGCGGTTGTCGAGTTTGGAGGTCTCGTATTGGGAGTAGGCGTAGTAGGGGTTGGGCACCACCCGTACGTTCTCCAGTGCGTCGGTCAGTGTGGGCTTATCGCCGGTCACAGTTGCCACGTCCGCAGTGGAGAAGCGGTACATGGGGTTGTTGTTGTTGGGCGTACCCTCGGTTTCGTCCACGTCGGAGCGGTCGTAGGCATAGCGGCGGTACTGCTTGGCACAGCGCAGCTTGATGCGGGTCTCGGTGGGGATGAGGCCCTGCTCCACGGGGAGCATCTCGAACTCGGGGTTGGTGAGCGAGGAACCGACCCATCCGCATCCACGCATGGCCTGGCGGTCGTCGTTGCT
>CALKUW010000171.1 GCA_937996585.1 uncultured Flavobacteriales bacterium | reverse complement strand
CCCTGGACGGCATTGTGGTCAGCACGGCCGATGTCCTGGGCCCATGGCGGGGTGGTCAGGGCGCGAATGCCGAAGCGCATGGATTGCAGGGTGCGGCGCCCCGCTGCGTCGTGCTGACATTGGGGGAAAGCCCTGTCCCATGCGGCGTTCATGGCGCAAAGATGGGCCTTTACGAAATTCACACCATGTCAGTCGTTCAAGACCGGTTGCCATTGGAGCCCGGTCACTATGCCAGCATCTTCATCTCGGAGCGCCCCCTCGATCCGCCGGGATACGCCGACACCATGTCCCACATCCTGGCCGAAGCCGAGCGCATGGACGGGTATCTCGGATACGAATCGCTCCGAGATGGACGGGACGGGATCTTCATCAGTTACTGGCGGGACAAGGCATCCATTGATGCCTGGCGCGACCATGCGGACCACCGCTCGGCCAAGGCGCGGGGTGTGGGAGAATGGTACGATGCGTTCAGGTCGGTCACCTGTCGTGTGGAGGAGACGCGCTGGTTCCGCAGGTAATTCAGTCCACGATGAGCGTCACCTGCCCCACCTCCTCGATATCGGCATCGAGACATCCGTGGTCGGCATGGAGGATGTAGTAGTACGATCCCGGCGCTGCCAATGTCCCGCCGATTCGGCCATCCCATCCGGCGCCCACGCCTTCGGACTCATGCACCATGACGCCCCATCGGTCGAAGACCTGCAGCTTGAAAGAGCTGAATGACGCCGTATTTGTCGGGAGCACCGTTCCGTTGTCCACCCTCCGGGTGCCCACGCGGAACCGGTCATTCTTGCCGTCCGCATTCGGGGTCAAAACGTTCGGGATTACCAGCTCCACCTCAGCGATGAGCTCCGGGACGTAGACCGCGAAGGCCTGCGTCTGGGTGGTGCCACATTCGTCATTGGCGATGGTCAATTCGACGGCGTAGGGCCCTGCCGCACCGAAATCGTACACCACGGTGTCTCCATTGGCACTACCTGCGGACCCGAAGTCCCACAGGATGTCATCCGCATTCTCACCATCGAAGATGAAGGTGACTTCGGTTTCCATGGAGCAAGCCAGGGGCTCGATGGCGGAAAAGGACATGAGCAGGGGGTCCTCTGGAAACACGCCGATTTCCAAAACGGCCGTGTCCGCGCATGCTTCACCGGGATCCGCAATCAATTGGGCGGTGAAACTGCCGTAATCCCCATAGGTCCAGGTAGGGTTTTCCGAGGTGCTTTCCGGACCTATGCCGGTGCCCGGGTCCGATGTGTCAAACATCCACTGATAGGCTGAAGAACCCGATGAAAGATTGCTGAATCCGATGTCAAGTCCGTTGCATGGAGGCGTCGATACAGTAAAGGCCGCCTGCGGCAGTTCGGGAAGAGAAACGGATTCTTCGTGGGAAACTTCGCACCCCACCTCAGTGATGAGATTGGCCGTCACGACGTGTGATCCGGGCGGTATTTCGAGCGGAGGTGTGGACACCCCCTGCCCTGCCGGCTCTCCGTCCACGAGCCAGGTCAGGGATCCCGTCAATCCCGGGCCATCGCCGGTGTAGTTCACTCCCTGCGCCCAAGCCCCGGAAATGCACGAGGCGCCGACTACATCAAATGTGGCACCAACGGGTGGGGCAACCAGGATATTCTGTGCAACATCGTCCCCGCAGCCCCCACCAAGGTCATAAAGCAGGGTTACGGTGTAAAGTCCGCCCTCAGCGTAGGTGAAACTTGGTGTCGCGGACGAACTCGTGTCCGTCTCCCCCTCAAGACCGAAGTCCCAGGCAAACGTGCCCTGTTCGGCTTCAATCCCGAACGACACATCCATCCCCGTGCACGGCTCGGGCCAGGTGATTTGCGGTACCACCGTCTCGCAAGCGACCACGTCGATGGTGAAATCCCGGATCATCTTGCCCAAGTTCATCCAATTGCCATTGGCGTCCTGCCTGAATTCGTTGACGTAAATGCCCACGGCGTACTTGCCCACCGTGGTCGGTGTTCCGGTGATTGTGCCCGTGGCCGGGTCAATCTGGATCCAGTCGCCCTCCTGAACACCCAGCGGCGCTTGTGGGGTGTAGCCGTTTTCCCATGTGACATTGTCGAAGGGTGGTCCCGTAGGGGTTGCAGGGGAAGGTGCCAAGGGGGTGCCCCCAATGAAAAGGTCACCCAGTGTGTAAAGCAGGCTGTCACCATCCAAATCCGTGGCGGGATTGGGCAGCTCGAAGGGTTCACCGAGGCAGACGTACGATTGCGGCAGGAAATCGAAGCGGGGCGAGGAATTGATCTCGACGTCCAGGTCCGGATTCCCGAGGATGGGCGGCACCGTTGCGAAAATGGTGAATCCCGTATTCATGGCATCAACCAGGTTGATGACAAGGGGATTGCGGCAGCAACGTTGGTGAACGATGGTGTAAGGATTCTCGCTTGGAGGGAGTGTGATGATGGTGGTGTAGATCGCCCGTTCCACGCAGACGCCTTGGGGCAATTCCGCACAGGGATTGCCACTTTGCAGGTCAATGACAGACACCGAATTGAAATCGAGGCTGACGTTGATGGTGCTGTAGAGGTCAAAGCCGTCGTAGATTCCCAAAGCAGCCTGTGCGTCGAAGCCGGTGCCGTTGGTATTTGATGGCCCACAATCACGGTAGATGACGAGGTGGACCTCGTATTGGTCACCTCCGAGGTGGTCATAGTACATGGAGCCTCCGACGAGGTGGGTGGCATGGGCGGTTGGGATGGCTGCCGCCAGCAGCATGGACATGAGGACAAAGGACCTCCACCCGAATGTATCTTGCCAGTTCATGCCACTCTTTGCGTTGAATTTAAAGCAAGTTTCCGCTCGTTCGTTCAGATGCTGGGCAATGGCAGGGTTGATGTTTGCGGGCACTGCTTCCGATGCGGTAAATGCGCAGGAGTCGCCGCTGGCACCGCCCTCGTTGCGCTTGGCCACGCGGCAATTCCTTGCACCGGATTCGGGTCCCTTTCTCGAGGTGCAGGCAGAGTTCATCGAGCAAGGGGTCTCCTGGATCACCTCTGATGACTCCACCTTTCGTGCGGGAGTGCAATGGACCGTGGTGGCCTATGACAGTACCGGTGCGGTAGGTGGATTTGCCAAGTCCACGGCGCGTACCGGTGACCTTTCAACTCCGGGTGACTTCATCGATGTGGCTCGGATTCCGCTCAAGCCGGGGCCGCATGTTGTCGAGCTGCAGGTGGAGGATCTCGGTGCTCCGAACAGGCCTGTTCTCAAATATGAGACAGTGGTGGAGGTGAGCGACCCTAATCCACTTGATATCAGTGACCTATTTGTCGTTCAAGGGGTGGCGCCTGCCTCCTCACCCCCTTCTTCCCTCACGCGTTCCGGGAAGGACATCCTCCCCCTGGTCGACAGTCGAATTTCCGGCGATGCAGGGCGGGTTGCATTCTATGGAGAGGTGTACGGTACCGATGTTCTCTTCGGTGAGGATGGGGCCTTCCTTGTGGTGGCGGGATTCAGGGAACCGGGATCGGATGTCATGATTGACAGCACGCAAAGGTTCTTTCGGAAAAAGTCCGGTGCTGTCGTCCCATTGCTCGAGGCGCTGCCCCCACCTCCGCCAGGCGTCCACGAACTGGTGGTACAGGTGATGACACCCGAACAGGAACTTCTTGTGGCGGGCAGCCTGACCCTTGAGTCGGTTTCCGTCTCGGCGCAGGATGCAGCCGAAGCAGCCGGGACGCTCTCCCCCTTCGTCATGGCTTTTGAAGACAGGGACAGCCTTTATTCCCTCATCGAGACTCTGATTCCCATTGCAGATGCCGGTGAACGCCGTTCCATCGAATATGTACTGAAAGGCGCTGACCTGCGTCAATTGCAGTCTTTCATGGATTTCTTCTGGATCGCCCGCTCACCAGAGGATCCCGGGGCGGCATGGCGGGAATACCGCAGGGAGGTCGGTGTCGCTGATGCCGAATATGGCGGTTGCCCGAATAGGGAAGGTCACGAAACGGACATGGGGTGGATCCTCCTGCGTTATGGTCGCCCGAACACGGTGGTGCAGCGTCACAACGGGACGCAGTACTACCCCTACGAGATCTGGCATTACTACAAGGCCGGCCAATTCAACAACAGGCGCTTCCTGTTCTATGCGCCTCAGGTCGTGGGCGAATGTTTCGAGCTGTTGCACAGCGACCATCCCCAGGAGTTGAAGAATGCGGATTGGCTGGACATCTTGAAGACCAGAGAATTGGGGCACTCGGTAGTGGAAACCGGTTTGAACCAATTGGGGCGCCGCGATACCTACAGCAGGGAGGAGCCGGAAGACCTGTTCTTCAACCCGCGTTGAGATGGGTAAAGGAACCCGGACGTCTTGCAGGGTCGCGGTGGCCATCCTGAATTGGAATGGTGAGGCCCATCTTCGGCGGTTTCTTCCATCCGTATTGGCACACGCTTCGGAGGAGGATGTCGTCGTGGTCATCGACAATGGATCGGAAGATGGAAGCCTTTCCTTGCTCAAGGCAGAATTTCCGGAAGTTGAGGTGGTCAAGCTGGAACGGAACCATGGTTTCGCGGGAGGCTACAATCGCGGACTTGAGCTCTTCTTCGCCCAATGTGATGCGGAATGGGTTCTGTTGCTGAATAGCGATGTAGAAGTGACCGATGGATGGGTGGACGGCATGCTGGCGTCGTGCCACCGAAACGGTTGGGCTGCAGCACAGCCTAAAATCCGGGCAGTCGAACGGCGGGCGGAATTCGAGTACGCCGGAGCGGCTGGGGGTTACATGGATCGTTATGGCTTCATGTTCTGTGCAGGACGGATGTTCAACACCTTCGAGGTTGATCGGGGCCAGTATGACGGCGACCGCGAGGTGTTCTGGGCTTCCGGTGCCGCCTTGCTGGTCCAATCAGCAGCTTGGCGGGAGGTCGGCGGGTTGGACGAGGACTTCTTTGCCCACATGGAGGAAATCGACCTTTGCTGGCGGATGCGCAACCGGGGACATGCCATCGGGGTAGCAACCGGGGTGCATGTCTATCACCTTGGTGGAGGCACACTTTCACAATCCAGTCCGCGCAAGGCTCAATTGAATTTTCGGAACAACCTGTTTCTGCTGCTCAAGAATGACCACCGGCCCGGGATATCGGGCAGGTTGTTGTGTAGGATGACCCTTGACGGTGTCGCAGCGCTGCGCTTCCTGCTGGAAGGCAAAGGCGCTTTTTTCAAGGCGGTCTGGAATGCGCACAGCGAATTCCGACAAGGCCGAAAGCGCATGGCAGAAAAGCGGGCCGACGAATTGCTTGCTGTGAAGAATGCGGGACGTGCACCGCGCGTCTCCGGCCGATACGGTGGCGCCATCATCGTGGACTACTTCCTGCGTAGGCGAAGGCACTGGTCCGATCTGCCCGGGGACCGATTCAGTTGAATTGGCCTTTGGCCTTTCCGCTGACAACACCAAGCCTCACAAAGGCAAAAGCCAGCTGAAGCGTTCAAGATTGCCCTGTTTTTTCGTGACGTGAAGGGCCCATCCCTCCTGCGCCTTCTGTTTGTTGGAATCTGCATCGGTTGGGTGGGCTCCCCGACCGAGCAGGCGCCATTATTCAAATCATGGACCATGCTCCCCTGCACCGCAGGTGGCGTCCTGCTCATCCGTGGAGCTTCGTTCCGGCTGTGCGGATGGGGGGCGCTCATTCTGGGCCTCGGTGTTGGCTCACTCTGCCTTTCACTGCTGGTTGTGGCCCAACATCATCAGGATGATTGCATTCCGGCCGCAGGAATCATGCAGTTCCGGGTGAAGGGCGAGATCGGTAGCGCTCCAGATGGGATCCGGACCGTCGTGCGCTCTTGGGAAGGGTCTCAGGCCGTGCTGTTCACCGCGGAGCAACACAATCCCGGGGAGTTGCTGTTGTCCCGTGTCGTCCAGGCATCCATGCCGGCACCTGCGACGGATTGGAGTTTCGATCAGGTCGAATGGCTGGAAAGTCAAGGAATCAGAGCCCAATTCATACCGGACTGGGTGATGGTGGTGGATACGGGCAATGGCACGTTCGAGCGATTGCATCGTCGTCTTCGCCAATATCAGTCATCCCTTGGCCGTCGATTTGCCCGCGTCGGTGACACCAAGGCAGAAGGGCTGATGATGGCGCTGGCCACAGGCAACAAGAATGGCCTGTCCTGGAAGGAAAAGAAGGCTTTCAGTGGGCTCGGTATTGCCCACCTGACCGCAGTGTCGGGATTCCATGTCGGACTGGTTGGGGCATTGGTCATGTTGGTCCTGAAGTTGTTCGGGGCTGCACAGGGGCTGCGGGGCCTCGCGGCCATTCCGGTGGTCTGGTTGTTTGTTGGTGTGTGCGGTTTTTCCGGGTCTGCGGTGAGGGCGGGTTTGATGTTGACCCTCGCGGCATTTGCCTCGTATTTCCATCGGCGACCAGACGGTCTGACATTGCTCTCTTCCGCCGGCTGTGCCATGGTGGCCTTGGCTCCGCATCTTGCGGCAAACCTTGGTGTCAGGATGAGCTTCCTGGCCACGGCGGGCATTTTGCTGTGGGTGCGGCGATGGCGGCGAATTCATGTGAAGGGATGGAGGGGAAAGGGGCTCCTCGCACTGGGCATACCGGTTGTGGCCACGGCCTTCACTGCACCGGTGGCATGGCCGGCATTCGGCCAATTCCCCGCCTTGTTCCTGCCTGCCAATACGTTGGCAACGCCCATCACGCCCGTTCTGATGGGGCTCATTTTCATTTGGACCCTGATGCCCGAGCCGGCATTGCACCTGTTGGCTCCCACATACGTCTGCATCTTCCGTGGGGCTGTTTCTGCAGTGGAGTGCGGGGCTGTGTTCGCGCCTCCCCTGCTGCTGCCATTGGACCAGGGGCTCGTCCGCATGGCAGGTTTGACCCTATGCATCGGAACGCTTTGGGCATTGACCGCCCGAAAGGGTATGTGGGTCTTCCTTGGAAGCGTCTTGTTCTGTCTTGGCCTGCTTCGCTTTCAGCAGGCAAGGGAAATGGAATCCCGTTGCATTCAGGTCAGGGAGGACTGGGTATGCATTGGAGGACATCCGCCTGAAGCATTCACTTCCCGTCCTGCTTCAAGTGGTCGCCCCTTGAAATGGGAAACCCGCTCCTTCCTGGAACGGGTTTCCCATGAAGCACCAGCCGAAGTGACCTGGTGCGGAGATGGCCTCGCCTCGGGCCGGTACCATTTGCGGTACCGACATCCGGACGGAGCCTGGCAGCATGTCAGTTCATCTCGGTCACATTGCGAATGATCCGATCGACATAGGCTTCCCAGGAATCCATACCCATAATGGGGAGGATGGCGTTGACCCGGTTGTTCTGCTTGCTGTAGATCGCCTCCACGTAGAAACCATTGATCTCGAAGATGCAGAGGATG
>CALKUW010000170.1 GCA_937996585.1 uncultured Flavobacteriales bacterium | reverse complement strand
ATGAAGGAAGAGGGACTGGCCAATGAGGAGGAGCTGCAGCGTTGGTTCATCGGCCGGATGGGGCGCTACCTCGCCACCAAGGGCAAGACCATCATCGGGTGGGACGAGATCCTGGAAGGCGGTTTGCCGGAAGGGGCGGCGGTACAGAGCTGGCGCGGCATGGGCGGCGCAGCCGAAGCGGTGCACCTCGGCGCCGATGTGGTGGTATCGCCCACGAGCCATTGTTATCTGGATTACCCCCTGCGCAGCACGGACCTGGAAGAGGCTTACAGTTTCAATCCGCTGCCGGATTCTCTGACCCACGGACCGGGGCGCATCCTCGGTGGGGAGGGCAACATGTGGACGGAGCACGCGCCACAGGAGCTGGTCGAGTCGAAGGTGTATCCGCGGCTGACCGCCCTGGCGGAGGTGTATTGGAGCGGGCCGAAGCGGACGACGCAGGAGGGAGCATATGGGGCATTCCTCGACCGGTTGGACCGCTTCTATCCGCGCTTGGCGGCACTGGACGTGGCCTACGGATTGGAGACGACCCCGTTCTCGTTGGAGACGGGGCCGGGAGAGGAGGGCGCCCTGTGGGTCGAGGTGCGCGCGGCGGGCCGCGGCGTGGAAGGAAGGGGCAGCTGGACGGCGGATGGTACGACGGTTGTATCAGATTCCGCCACGACGTTGCGCGGAAAGGGCAGGGTCGAAATGGAAGTCGGACAGCGCGGGCAATGGACCGGACAGGTGGAGGCCTTCCCGCTCCATGGGCACGACGCCGTGTATCGGCCCCTCGAATTGGGCTACGAATACAGCCCCTGGTATCCCGGAGGAGGCGACAATGCCCTGGTGGATGGTCGCCTTGGCTCGGACGATTTTCGCGATGGGGCGTGGCAGGCGAAGCAAGGGCAGGACATGGTCGCGACCGTGGACCTCGGCGCGCCGCGCACCATCACAGGGCTGGAAACCGGGGTCTACCTCTACCAGGACGCCTGGATCTTCCAGCCTGAATCCACTCTCTGGGAAGGTTCAATGGATGGTGAGACCTGGTTCACATTGGCGGAGCATGGTCCGTCAGCGGTGTTGAAGCGCGATGACCGGCAGATGCGCCTGGACGTCGTCGCGGAATTGACCGAGACGGTTCGGGAAGCACGCTTTGTCAGGATGAAGGTGGCCAATGCCGGTCCTTGCCCGGACTGGCACGCGGCGGCAGGTTCCGAAAGCTGGCTCTTCCTCGATGAGATGGTTGTCCTGACGGCCGAGTGAGCCTCAGCACCCTCCGCTGCCGCCCGGTCGGCTGCGTCGGTCTTCCGGAACGGGCCGCCCCGCCTCGTCCACTTCCACGCCATGCTCGAAGCGGGCATCCCAATCCAGCGCGCCTTGTGCGGTCCAGCGCAGTTGTCGGCCATGCAGCCTTCCTTCGGCATCGTGGAACTGATCGAGGTAGGGTTGACCGTCGGGGTGCCACATGCGCTGGCTTCCGATGTTGTTGCCCGTCGTGTCGGTGTGGAAGTGGTGGTCGGCTGTACCGTTCTCGTAGTAGCTGACCTGTTCCACCAGCCATCCGCGCTCTAAGCGCTGGAACCGCCAGCGGTGGTCGCTGTCCACCAGGATCTGCCGGGTCCATCCCGTGTAGGCTTTCGCCGTGTCGCCCTGTTGCACGCGCCTCACCTGGTGGCCCCAGACCGGCCGGCCCTCACGGTTGACCCCACCATGGGCGGGGAGGACGGTGGTTTGGGCATCCGGCGCCGCGCGGAACAGGCTGTCCAACGGTGGCATGGCCGGGTGTCTAGCTGCGATCGGGGACCATTTCGTTCCGGCCGGACACCCCCCCAACCAAGGCTGTGCCAATCCGGGCATCGACCACAGGCCCATGATCAGGAACGTGACATTCAGGGCGACAGCAAGCCGGCACATGCGGTCAAAGTACGGCCATCTGATGAGGCTGAACGGCTGTATGAACGGGGCACTCATGACCCGGTAACAATACCTTGACATTCCGGTCGAGTGCGCTTGACATCGCCAGTGGATTCCCACAATTTCTTCGCGTCGAATCTGAATCTGAACCCATGCGACACATCGCTACCTTTTCCTTCCTTTCTCTTCTTCTCGGCACGGTCAGCTTGGCCCAAGCCCAATGTGATTGCCCGCCCATTGCGGACCGTCCCATCGTGAACATCCCGTCCGGTGGAACCGGAACGACAACTTGGACTTGCGACAACACTTACGTGCTGGACGGTTACGTTTTCGTCCAGGGTGGACAGGTGTTGACGGTGGAAGCCGGGACGGTAATCAAGGGCGCGGCCGGATCTGGTGCGGATGCAGCTGCACTGATCGTTTCCAAGGACGGCCAGATCTTCGCTGATGGCACCGCCGATTGTCCCATCGTCATGACCTACGAGGCGGATCCCCTCGACGGGTCGGTGGCCTACGATACGCGTGGTCAATGGGGCGGTCTGATTGTCCTCGGCAACGCCACGACCAACTTCGGTGGTCCCGCTCAGGTGGAGGGCATCCCGGCCGACAATGATCAAGCCACTTATGGAGGGGAGGATGACGCCGACAACAGCGGTGTGCTCCGTTATGTCTCCGTCCGTCACGGCGGTGCCGAGCTTGGAGCGGCCAATGAGATCAACGGCATCACCTTCGCCGGCGTCGGAAGCGGCACCGTGGCCGAATACATCGAGGTGGTGTCCAATCTGGACGATGGCATCGAGTTCTTCGGTGGCGCCGTGTCGGTCAAGCATGCCGTGGTGGCCTTCTGCGGAGACGACAGTTTTGACTGGGACCAGGGATACCATGGTTCCGGAAACGAGAACTGGCTGGCCATTCAAGATGCCCCCGGAGCGGTGGGTGACCGCGGAGGCGAGCTCGATGGCGACGACTCCGACGATGGAAATGTATCCGCTGACGAGATGCCCTTTGCCATCCCGACCGTAGCCGGTTGGACCGTGGTGGGCGTCGGTGGTGGTCAGGGCCTGCTGCTTCGCAACGGTTCCGGGGGCCACATTTCCAATGGCGTCATTGTGAACGTGGCCGAAGGCATCGAGATCGAGGACAAGGAGACTCCGGAGGATGCCTTTGACCGCTGGGTGGCAGGCGACCTGACGCTCATGGACATCACGGTGGTCGGTGACGACGCCCTCGACTACGACGGCGATGAGGTTGAGGATGGCGATGCGCAGCTCGACGCCTACGCAGCCGACAACAACGTGGTGGTCAACAACGGCCTGGCCATCGACTACACGTTCGCCTTCGACGCGAGCGGTGCGACGGCTACGGATACGCTCAACCTCGAGTGCGGCTCCGGATCGGGTCACCTGTGGGCCCTCGGTTGGACCTTCGTGGATGCCATCAACCTCTTCGGGGGGCAGGGCACGGTGAACAGCGTCGACGGCGCGGTTTCCGCCGCCGTTGCCCTTTGGCCCAATCCGGCTGCTGATGCCGCGGTGCGGATGAACGGACTTGCGCTCGGAACGGCCGTGGCGGTGCGCGACCTGCGCGG
>CALKUW010000169.1 GCA_937996585.1 uncultured Flavobacteriales bacterium | reverse complement strand
GAGCGCGCCCAGCGCAAGGTGGAGGAGAACAACTTTGGCATCCGGAAGCGCCTGCTCGAGTATGACGACGTGATGAACAGCCAGCGGGAGGTCATCTACCGCCGCCGCCGCAATGCCCTGCACGGGGAGCGCCTCAAATTTGACATCTCGGGCATGTTCTATGAGCTGTCCGACCAGCTGATCACCGAATTCTCACCGTCCAAGGATTACGACGGCCTGCGCATCCGGAGCCTGGCTGAGCTCGGTGTGGATCCGCCTTTTGCGTCCGGCGATTTCGGCATCGGACCGCTGGAGGAGCAGTCGCAGTCCCTGCACAAGGCCGCCGAAGCCCATTACCGCGACCGCATGGTGTCGCTGGCGGCGCATGCCCATCCGGTCATCCAGCGGGTCTACGAGGACGACTCCAACCAGTTCGTCAACATTGCCGTGCCCTTTACGGATGGCCGGCGCAACATGCAGGTTCTCGCCAACATCCAACAGGCGGTCGACACCTCGGGTACGTCCCTGGTCGACGAGTTGGAAAAGTCCGTGGTCCTGGGCGTGCTCGACCAGCTCTGGAAGGAGCACCTGCGCAACATGGACGACCTCCGCTCCAACGTGCAGCATGCCCGTTTCGAGCAGAAGGATCCGCTGCTCATTTACAAGTTCGAGTCGTATGAGCTGTTCAAGGCGATGGTCCAGCGGATGAATGCGGATGTGGCCAGCTTCCTCCTCAAGTGCCAGCTTCCGAGCCAGCCTGACCAGGTGAAGCGTGCCCCGGGAGCCCGACCCCAGCAGGCACCGCGCGTGCAGACGAGCAAGCAGGGGGTGCAGAATCTGAATGAGCAGCGGATGGCCGCCGCCCGCAGTCAGGCGGGTGCACAGGGTGGGGGCGCACCCGGCATGCCCGCACCGCCGCCCAAGAAGGTGGAGCCGGTGCGCGTGGAGAAGAAGACCCTGCCGAACGAGCCTTGCCCCTGTGGTTCGGGTAAGAAGTACAAGAAGTGCCACGGCCTCTGAGCCTGCCGGAACCCGCTCCGGATACGCCGTCGTTTGCAATATTGAGACAAGCGCTCGACCGTTTGGAGCCTGATGCCCAACCCGCATGGGGCGTTTTGGATGCACCTGGTATGCTGCGTCATTGTTCCCGTTTCATGGAGCTCTACCTCGGTGCCATCGGGGTTCACCCCGCCGTGCGGATTTTGGCCCGTTGGTTCGCGCCACGGTTCCTGCGGGGCTACCTGGTGAAGCCCATTGGGGCCACCCCCCGAAACATGAAGACGCTGCAGTCCATTCGGGCGAATGAGCCGGAGGTGCGGGATTTCGATACCGAACGCGCCGCTTTCTTCCACGCCTTGGAGGGTGTCGAAGCCTTGGAGGGGTTGGTCAATCACGGTCTGTACGGATGGATGAAGGCCGAGGATGCACAGGCGTTGGTGCGCCACCATACGGCCCACCATTTCCACCAGTTCGGGCTGCTCTGACTCAAGCCGCGGCGTCGGCGAGGGTGACGAAGCCGATGGGGCCTTGCCAGTGTTGGCGCAGGGCGTGGTGTGCGTGTTCCAGGGTGCTGCCCGTGGTCACCACATCGTCCATGATGATGAGCCCTCCCGTGGTGTCCATTGGTTCATCAGGAGGGCAGCCCCAGTGAAAGCGTGCATCGAGGTTGGAAACCCTTTGGCTGCGGCCGAACCCCGTCAATGATCGGCCGCTGTGCTTCCGGATCAATAGGGGGTGCATGGCCATCCCCGTAACCGTATGCCAGCCCTTGGCGAGCAGCTCGCTTTGGTTGTAGCCTCTGCTCCGTTGCCTTTTGCGGTGGAGGGGGATGGTGACCACGGACCAGCACCCCTTGGTTTCCTGTCTCGCGGATCCAAGTCTTGACCACTCCCTGGCCATGGCGCGACCGAGGTCTATGCCGAGTTGCGGATCCCCTGCGTACTTCAGCGCATGGACCAGCTGCCGTTCCTCTGCGCCGCCCAGGCTGAGCCAGGACCAACCGAACGCCCAATCCACACGCCCTCCGAATCGCTGAAGGGGGGGGGCGGCATGGCGGATCCAGGTGAAAGCGCAGGGGCTGCACCATTGGGTTTCCTGCCGAGCAAGGGGGGTTCCGCAGGATGCGCAACGCCGGGGTAGGGCCGCGTCCAGCATGTGTCCGATCAGGGTCATGACGGTATGAAGATGAGCGGGTGTGCATGACCCTTTTCGTATGGTTTTGCCCTACTGCCCGCTTTCTTTGTCGACGTGAAGTATGGCAAGATTCCAGAGGAGGAACAGGACGTGGTACTGCCCCAGGTGGACTTCACCCTTCCGCCCGATCACGCCGACACGGCAGCCGGGTTGGCGGCAGGAAAGGGCAGTGAAGAAGCCGCGTCACTGGAGATCAGGGCAGGGGGTACGATGTGGACCATCCGCCCCTGGCGGGGCAGCGTCTACCCGGACAAGGCGCCCCAACGCACGTGGCCCACGCATTACGGCCGCGCCTTCGGGACGATTGAGCTCAATGCCACCCACTACCGTATTCACCCTCCGGAGCGCATGGCGGAGTGGGCGGGTGCCATGCCCGAGGACTTCCGGTTCTGTGCGAAGTTCCCGGCCATCATCACGCATTACCGCAGGTTCAATGACTGTGCGGGTCCGACGGACGATTTCATAGCAGGGCTGGACGCATTGGGCCACAAACGGGGTCCGTCTTTCATCCAGTTGCCGCCTCATTTCAGCCCGCAGCAAGCA
>CALKUW010000168.1 GCA_937996585.1 uncultured Flavobacteriales bacterium | reverse complement strand
TTTCAGCTACATCTTCGTCGTGCTCACCGTGGGCCTCGTGCAATGGGGGTTCAATGGTTACGACCGGCTGATCTGGGGCCACATGCCTTGGATGGCGGTCAACGGTTTGACCGTCACGGGGGCCTTCAGCGGCCTGGCGGCGCTGGCCTTTGCCCGGCATTTCCTGGAGGTGCGCCGGTATACCCCGAAGTGGAACCGGCTGATCAATGTGCTCCTCGGTGTGTACGGAGCGGCGCTCTTGGCCGCCCTGATCGGCCAGCCCATCGCGGCCTACAATCTCGTCAATCTCGGTGCCCTTTCGGCGCCGGCGATGTTGGTGATGTCCATCATGAGTTGGCGCCGGGGAAACCCGTCGGCACCGTGGTATTTCGTGGCCTGGCTGATTTTTCTTGTCGCCGTGACCATGCAGGCGCTGCGTGACTTCGGCCTGTTGCCCTCCACCCAGATGACGGCGACTTTCATGCCGGTGGGTACGGTGCTGGAAATGCTGCTGTTGAGCTTCGCCCTCGGCAACCGGATCAACCAGCTCAAGCGTTCGAGCGACGAGGCCAATGCGAAGGCACTGGCCGCCTCCCTCGAGAATGAACGCATCGTCAAAGAGCAGAATGCAGAGCTCGAGGCACGGGTGCGCCACCGCACCGAGGCGCTCGCCCAGGCCAACGGCGAGCTGTCCGCGACGCTGGACGAACTCAAGGGTGCGCAAGATCAGCTCATCCAGACGGAGAAGCTGGCTTCCCTCGGTCAGATGACGGCGGGCATCGCGCACGAATTGAACAACCCCATCAACTACGTCCAATCCAATGCGACGTCCCTGACCCGCGACCTCGACGAGCTCATCGAGATCATCGAAGCCCACGCTGCAGCGCTTGCGGCCGTGGCGGAAGGGGCGCCGGGGGCCGGCGACATGGTCGACAAGGCCCGGGAACGCGCCCGCCAACTTGACCTCGACTTCCTCAAGGAGGAGAGCCGCCAGCTCATCAAGGGCATCCTGGAGGGGGCGGACCGGACGGCCCGGATCGTGGGTGGCCTGCGGGTATTTGGAAGGATGGACGGCGACCAGCTCGTGGAGGCGTCCCTGGCCGAATTGCTCGAGGCCAGCATCACGGTCCTCGGCAACCGCGCCCGCAGCAAGGCCCGCATCGATGTGGACTTCGAGGAGGAGGCGCCGAGCCTGTGGTGCCAGAGCGGCAAACTGAGCCAGGTCTTCATGAACATCGTGGTCAACGCGGTACAGGCGACGGAATCGCGCTGGGAGGACAGTGAGGACAGGGTGGTCTCCGTGGCCTTGAAGGCCCTTTCCGGGCCGGCGGGAGAGCCAACAGCACTCGAGGTGCGGATCCGCGACAACGGCATCGGCATGGACGACATTACCCGGCAGCGCATCTTCGACCCCTTCTACACCACCAAGGAGGTGGGCAAGGGCACCGGATTGGGCCTCAGCATCGTCAAGGGCATCCTCGACGACCACGGTGCGGAAATCGCGGTGGAAAGCACCCTCGGCACCGGTACCTGTTTCATCCTGACATTCCCACTCAAGGCGGCGGAAGCCACCAAGGTGGCCTGACAATCGACGACCATGGCAGACGAAACCATCCGCGTGCTTTACCTCGACGACGAGGAGCCCAACCTGTTCTCCTTCAAGGCGGCGTTTCGGCGCGAATTCGAGGTGCACACGTGCGACGAACCGCACAAGGCGGTGCGCCTCCTCGACGATCACGAGTTCCACGTGGTGCTGAGTGACCAGCGCATGCCGCGCATCAGCGGGGTCGAATTCTTCGAGCTCATCATGCCGGACCACCCGGACGTCAGCCGCATCCTCGTGACGGGATATGCCGACACGGATGCGGTGGTCGATGCGATCAACAAGGGCCAGGTCTACCGTTTCGTGTCCAAGCCCTGGAACGAGGAGGAGTTGCGCGGTGTGATCCGGTCGGGCTATGCGCTGAACCGCTCCCGTGTGCAGAATGCTGCCCAGGGCACCGAGGTGCTGGCCTTGCTTGAATCCATGGGGAGTGAACTCGTGGAACTCGCGGGAACCCTTTCGTCAGGGGCACCCGGTGCCGCCGACACTGTGGCCGCCGCCCTGCATGCGATGAAGGGTCGGATGGACGAGGAGCACGCGCGGTACGCCCGCTTCATGAAAAATGCATCCCGTTGATGATCAACGAGATGAATGCAGAAATTTCTTACGTTGCACCCCGCTTGTGCTGCCGAAATTATAGGGAATGAAGACGCTGGAGTTCTGGTTGGTCGACGACAATGAAATCGACCGGGTGGTCAACGGTCGCCTGATCGAAGCCGCATTCGGGGCGTCCGTGCGGATGTTCAAGGACGGTCCGGCCTTCCTCGAGGCGTTGTCTTTGGACTCGGGCGTGGAGGAGGACGACCTGCGTGAGGGCTCCGCGCTGGAACTCGGCGGCGTGGTGGTCCTGCTCGACATCAAAATGCCCGGCGTTGACGGGTTCGGCGTCCTCGAAAGGCTGGAGATGTACCCGACGAGCGCGCTGTCGCGCATGACGGTGTTCATGCTCAGCGCCACCCTCGACCCGGACGAATTGCGCCGCGCCGAGGGTCACCCCATCGTGGAGGCGCTCCTGCCCAAACCGCTGGACATCCACCAGCTGCGCGGATGGATGGAGCAGGTCGGCCGCTGACCCTTACAGGTACTTGAAGTCCTCGCCGGGCTGGATGTTCTGCAGCGTCTCGTAGATGAGGCGGATGCAGTCCTCGACGTCCTGCTTGTGCACCATCTCGACGGTGGTGTGCATGTAGCGGAGGGGAAGCGAGATCAACGCGCTCGGCACGCCAGCGTTGGAGTAAGCGAAGGCGTCGGTATCCGTACCTGTAAAGCGGCTCGCGGCCATGCGCTGCAGCGGGATCTTCTTGTCCTCGGCCGTGTCGATGATGCGCTGGAGCAGGTTGTTCTGCACGGCGGGACCGTAGGTGACGCCCGGGCCCTTGCCCGCGGCCACGTCGCCCTGCTCGATCTTGTTCATCATCGGGGTCTGCGTGCAGTGCGTCACGTCGGTGACGATGGCGACGTCGGGCTGGATGCGCTCGGCGATCATCTGGGCGCCGCGCAGGCCGATCTCCTCCTGGACGCTGTTGGTGATGTACAGGCCGAAGGGCAGGTCCACCTTGTTCTCCTTGAGCATGCGGGCCACCTCGGCGATCATGAATCCGCCGGCCCGGTTGTCAAGTGCACGGCCCACGTACCACTGCTTGTTCAGCATCATGTACTGGTCCTCATAGGTGACGACGCAGCCCACGTGGATGCCCATCTTCTCGACCTCCGCCTTGTCCTTGGCACCGACATCGAGGAAGATGTTCTTGAGGGAGGGCGGGGCCTCCTTGCCAGCGGTGCGGGTGTGGATGGCGGGCCAGCCGAATACGGCCTTCACGATGCCCTTCTGGGTGTGGATGTCCACGCGCTTGGACGGGGCGATCTGGTGGTCGCTGCCCCCGTTGCGGCGCAGGTAGATGAAGCCGTCGTTGGTGATGTAATGAACGAACCAGCTGATTTCGTCGGCATGGGCCTCGATGACCACCTTGTAGTCGGCCTTGGGATTGACCACACCCACCACAGTGCCGTAGGTGTCCACGATATGCTCATCGATGTAGGGCTTCATATAGTCCAACCACATCTTTTGACCTGCACTTTCAAATCCGGTGGGAGAGGGGTTGTTCAAGTAAGCCTCTAGGAACTTCTCCGAGGCGGGCGTGATGATTTTCTTCTTGGCCATGACGACGGCGAATTTAGGTGAACGACGCGTGCAATGCTTCGGTGGCTTCGATGCAGGATGGTGTCCGGGGGCTGCATATGTCGACTGAGAACATGAATCGACAGATTTGGCATTTTGGGCTTGGCTGTAGGATAATTCCTACTTAATTTGGAACCGGTGTTGTTTGAGCGGTAAACGGCCCGCCCAAACGCCCGGTTTTTTTCAGCTGCAGTTCATTCCGAAATGCAGTGGTTTCTTCGCGAAGGAGCGGTCCGATCCCGACGGGGATGGATCGCTTCGCTCGTTCAGAGCCCCAGCTGATGCTACTGTGCCTCAGTGAAAACGTACAAGAGAAGGTGGGTCTTCTTCTTGGTGTTGAGCTCTGATGGCCCCGTGTAGATGTAACGGACTTTCAGGTCGGGGTGGTCCGCCATGAAGGTGTTTACAGTGGTCTCCCATACGCGTTTGTCTGCGAGAAAAGGGAAGTCGAATTTGTAGATCCCCTCTACGACTTCTTCGCCTGTGACAGGCGCTGACGCCTGCTGGAAGGTTTCTTCCGAGAAATTCCAAATCGATGCTGCGGTCATTGCGGTGAGTACGCCTCCGGCGAAGAGTACACGGCGCCCTGTGGAAGTGGGTGACCATGAAACGGGGCCGCTGTCGTCTGATGGGGCTCTTTTGAATGCAATCCACGACGCAATGAGGACCAACCAGAACAGCCCATGCTCGAGCAGTTGGAAGCGATCACCAAATACTTGGTCTGCGATGGAGAAAAGGCTGAACAGCGCTACCGAAGAGAGTATGGCACGGAAGAACCAGCCGTCGGTCAGGGTTTCATCGCCTTTTCGGAGGCTCAGCAATGCCGTGAGATAAAGGGCAAAGTTGATGGCCTCAAGGCCAGACACACCTGCTAGGGCAAACGTGGCGAACAAGGGGTCTTTGAGTCCTAGGGAGGCGAAGAATTTGATGAACAGGGCAAAGAAGTCTTTGCCTACCCACAGGAACTGGACGTCTGGAATCACCTTGTCGACGACACTCAGGCCCCAAAAGAGGGTCCAGAAGATGAGGATGGCGGAGCGGAGGAGGGAACGTTCGGTCATGGCTTGTCCTCTGTGATGATGTAAAAGACCAAGGCGTCTGCTTTCTTCAGCCGCAGTGGGTTCGGAACCGTGTAGATGTGTTGGATGTCTTCCTTGGGATGGGCTTCCTTGAATTCGGCCAGGGTGTTTTCGAATACCGTGCTTCCCCCTAGGAAGGGAAAGGCCACCTTGTACAGGTGGTCGCCCACGGTTTCTGCCTGAACAGCGGCACTTCGCAGAGGGAAATCCGAAGTGTTGTGCTGGAAGATGGCTGCAGCGGTGATCACGATGAGAACGGCCGCGATGGCTCCGGTCATGCCGAAACGCAAAGGCAGAATGCCCGAAGGAGCGGAAGGCAAGGGGGCTTCTAATGATGCATTCGCATTGGGTTTCATTCGAATGAAGATGAGCCAGGAGGCCAGCGAGATGAACCAGAAGAGTGTGTGCTCGAGCAATTCGAATCGATCGCCGAACCAGTGGTCTCCGATGGAAAAGAAAGTGAAGGTGCCGAGTGTCAGGAGCGTCCCGAAA
>CALKUW010000167.1 GCA_937996585.1 uncultured Flavobacteriales bacterium | reverse complement strand
TTACTACGGTCAGATCTGCGAATGACATGACCGCACGACTTTTCAGTTGAACATTTGGTTTGGTTCAATGAAGGAGGGCATTCCCAACGGGGTTTGCCCTCCACCTTTTTTGTGCACCTTGGTTCCATGGAAAGCGGACCCTCCCAAGAGCCGACAATGCGCGGCGAGCAATCGGTGGATGCCGCCCTGCTGACCGTGGTGCTCGCGCTGTTCACGGCCTCTGCCTTCGGCTTGACCGAATTGCCCGGCGGGGCCACTTCCTGGGAACCCAAGGAATGGAAGGGCGTGCACGATGCGGCAAAGGCCCTGATTCTGCCCCTGCTCGCGCTGCGGCTTGGGTTGGCCCTCAGCGGAAGGGAAAATGCGGACCTTACCCTGCGGAACCGGGTATGGGCGGCCATGGCGCTCTGCTGGGTCGGCGACATCGCCCTTACATTTTCCGGGGATACCGCCTTCCTGATCGGACTGGTCAGTTTCCTGCTGGGCCACGTCATGTTCATCATGGCCTACCGCCACATGTTCGTCTCCGGTTGGGGCCAGTCGCGCGGGCTGTTCCATGGCATTGCGGGCGGCTTTCTGTTCGTTGTTGCGGCCACGGTGGCCCGCACACTCTGGGAGCCGGCGGGCGACCTCGGGCCGGCCGTTGCGGTCTATGCCTTCGTCATCTACGCCATGGCCTATCTCAGTTGGATGGTCGCCAATGGGCCAGGAGTGTGGATCCTGCGACTGGGGACAACGGCCTTCATGGCCAGCGACATCATCCTCGCTTTCGGGCGGTTCGGGGAGGCGCCCATTGCCCACGGTCACTTCTGGGTTATTGGAACGTACATCATCGCCCAGTGGGCGCTGAGCATCGGTTTCAGCCGGGTCGCTTCGAGCCAAGGAGCCACCCATCCGTGAGGACGAGGCCAACGGCCAGCAACAAGTGAAGGGGCTGTGCGGCGGCCGGCATGCCCAGCATACCGAAGGCCAGACCTGTGGCGAATTGTGCGGCGAGCAGTGCCATGGCGGTCCACTCCCATCGGGTGGGCTGGCCCTGTCGGATACCGGGCCACAGCCAGGCGAGGTGAACGGCGAGTACGGCCCAGAATGCAGTCCGGTGCCCCTTCCACCAGGCGGGCAGGAGGTCGAGCCATTCCGCGCGGGCCACGCCATCGTGAACGAGGTGGTCCACCGCTTCCCGCACCTGCGTGCCGAATACGAGTTGTGCGACCGTGAGTATGGTGGCGGCCCAGATCCAGCGTCGGGAATGGGCGTTCACCGTGGGCGCGGTGGCGCCGGCGACGCGGAGGGTGGCCAATTGCAGGCCAAGGATGGCCAACGCCCCCAGCATGTGGAGCGTGATGGACCCGGGAATCAGGTTGCCATCCACCACCTTCTTGCCGAGCCAAGCCACGAAACCGAGGGCGAGGAGCGATCCAATGGCGGGCAGCAGTGGCTTCCACCAGCGGTGGCGGATTCCGGCGGCCAGGGACAGGCCAACGAGCAGCAGGGCGGGCAGGCCGGCGAACGCGCCCAGAAGGCGATTGATGAACTCCACCCAGGTGTGGAACGGATTGAAATGGGCGTAGTCGTGACGGGTATAGTGCTGCCACAGGCCTGTGGCCCGGTCGGCCTCGAAGGAGGTGCCCGAGCGGTGGTCTGCGGGCGCGATCCACAGGGAATCGGATTCGAGGATCATCCGGCCGGACGCGTATTCCTCATCGGGTTGCCAACGTACCTGTGCCTCTTCCGTGGGTGGGATGGTGAGTCCGAAGCACTTCGGCCAGTCCGGGCATCCCATTCCCGATCCCGTCATGCGGACCACACTGCCCGCGAGGACGACAAGGAAGGCGGAAACGAATGCGGTGCGGGCGGTGCGCCGAATCCAGCGGGCCAGGCGCGGTTCCTCCTGCACGGTCAGCGGCGGGTTTCGGGCGCGTAGTGGATGACCTCCGCGGCTTTTACGGCATAGAGCCCGTCGCCGATCTGCTGAACGGTGGCGATGAGCTCCTCGGCCTGCACAAGTTGGGGGTCGAAGCTGATGTAGGCAGTGTCCACCTTACGGTCTGCATCGAAGTCGATGTCGGCGCGGGCCACGCCCTGCACGTCATACAGTTCCTTGCGGACCTTGGATACACAGGCGATCTCGCACATCATGCCGGAGATGGCGAGCTGTGCTACGGTTTCTTCCGTGCTGCCCGCCTTGTCCACATGGACGATGTCCACCGGGCATTGGCCGCAGCTTCCCCACATGGTGGCACCGATGACCATGGCCCACAAGGTGGGATTGTTCAAGGGTGGCAGCAATGAAGTCTGTTGGAACGGCATGTCCGACGAAATTCGCCTCCAAATTTACCGCCCCCCTTCCAACATGCAGGGACAAGGGCTGTTAACAAGCGCGATGACCGAACCAACTTCCCGATCCGGTGCCTGGCCCTATGTGGCCCTGCTGTTGCTGGCGGCCATCTGGGGGAGTTCCTTCATCCTCATGAAGGTGGGCCTGTACGGCTGGGCCGGTGGAGATGAGCCCGTGATGAATGGGCTGCAGTTGGGCCTGCTCCGCATCTTCCTCGCCGGGCTGGTGTTCGTTCCACTCGCCGTGCGTCATGCCGGCGCCTTCTCCCGTTCGACGTGGTTGGCCCTGGCGGTCAACGGCTTCATCGGGAGCCTCGTTCCGGCCATCTTGTTTGCCTGGGCGCAGATGCGGCTGCCGAGCGCGGTCGCCGGTATGCTCAATGCGCTGAGCCCCTTGTGGACGCTCGTGCTGGCCGTGGGCCTCTACGGCACGGTGGTGCGGCGCAAGCAAGTGGCCGGATTGCTTCTCGGGTTTGCGGGCGCTGTGGGCCTGATGTCCCTCAAGGATGCTTCCGGTGCCGTGCACTGGGGATCGGCCGCTCTGCTCGTTGTGGCGACGGCTTGCTACGGCTTGAGCATCAATGTGGTGCGCAACCGGTTGATGCACCTGCCTGCTGTGGGCATCAGCGCGCTGGCCCTTTCGATGGCGGCCTTGCCCGCAGGCGTGGGTTTCCTGCTGGCCGGGGGGTGGCAGGTATTCGATGGCCGCCCGGAGGCCTTGGAAGCGCTGGGCGCCGTGACGGTGTTGGCATGGGTGGGAACGGCCGCCGCGCTGGTGCTGTTCAATGCGTTGATCCAGAGAACCGATGCCCTGTTTGCGAGTTCGGTCACCTACGTCATTCCGTTGGTGGCCCTGTTCTGGGGCTGGATGGACGGAGAGTGGATCGGGTGGCCCCACCTCCTCTTCGGTGCAGTCGTGCTGAGCGGGGTGCGCCTCGTGGCGCGGGGTTGAACTTTCGATTGCCGACGGGCCTATTCAAGGATGTCGCCGCGGAGCCGGCGGAACCGTTTGCGCGCTTCCACGGCGTGCAGGCTGCCCGGGAATTCATTGAGCAGCCGCTCGTAGAGCCCTTGTGCGGTCTCCGGTGCGCCCAGCTGATTCTCGTGCAGGTCCGCCAGACCGAACAGCGCATCATCGGCGAGGATGTCCATGAAATGGAGCTCGAGGATTTCCTCGAAGTGTCCGATGGCCGTGTCGAATTCCCCGCGTTGCAGGGCGATCTCCGCCCGGATCATGAGCACCTCGTCCTCCAGCGTGTGCATGGGGTAGGCGAAGACGAGGGAGTCGAGGGTAGTCAGGGCCTCGTCGAGCCTGTTGCGGTAGCGCAGCAGGTCGGCCCGGGCGAACATCTCCATGGGCGCGGTCAGCGTGTCCATGTTGAAGTTGTCCGTGATGAGCAGGCTGAGGTCGATGGCATCGTTGGAGATGAGCTTCGACGTGCTGGCCTTGAGGATGTCGAGCTGGGCCTGGGCCCAGTTGAAGTCACCCGTGAAATAGCTGACGCGGGCATTGCGGAACTTCGCTTGTTGCCCGAGCAGCCCCTCCTTGTGGTCCAGATCGACCTGACTGAACAGGAGGGAGGCGGTCCACACGTCGTCCTGAAACACGAGGACATCGCCGAGCATCAGCTTCGCCCGGTTCCGTGCGTCCAATTCCAGGCCGGGCATGTTGACGGTGCGGTCGAGGATGGCCTCTGCTGCCGACGGGTCGTTGAGGTGGAAGGCGAGCAGCTGGGCCCAATCCGTCATGATGCCGCTGGTGCCCGGCGTCTCTCCGAGGTCTTCGAGCGTCCTGCGGTACTGCTCCGAAAGTTCCAGTGCTGCCGCCGTATCGAGGGGCAGGGCGCCCGTGACCTGTTCGCTCCGCACGCCGAGCATGGCCTGGCGTGCTTCGTCGTAACGGTTGCCACCCGGCCCCTTGGCGGCCACGCTCGCATAGCACTCGTAAGCCGTTTCGAGGTCGCCGTTCTTGGCGGCCACCCCCGCCAGCTCCATGAGGCGGCGTCCGTTTTCGCCGTTTCGCTGGTCCAGCGCCTTCACGTGGGCCATGGCGCTCATGAAATCGCGTTGCTGGTTGAACACCCACACCAGGAGCTCGAGGAACACGGTGTCCTCGGCCCATTCCTGTGAGGCCTTGAGCACCTTGCGCCTGACCATGTCCGCCTGGCGGATGTCCGTCGAGACGCGCAGGTTGCGGTTGAAGCTGTTCTGTACCGTCTTGAGGTAATTCGGACGTTCGTGCAGCAAGGCCATGAAGCTGTCGACCATGCCTTCATAGTCTCCGCTCAGACCCTGGAGGTTGGCCAGTTCGTAGTGGTAACCGTAGTTGTCGCGGCCATTCTGCATGGCCTTTTCGTAGGCGGCGAGGGCGAAATCGAGCTGGTCGAGCTTGATGAAGGCGTCCGCCAGCCGCTTGGTTGGTCCGCGCCCCACCGGTAGGGCGTCGAG
>CALKUW010000166.1 GCA_937996585.1 uncultured Flavobacteriales bacterium | reverse complement strand
GACCGGGTCAGGATGGGCCCCACAGGGGACCCCCGCACCCACCCCCCCGTCCCCCCCCCTCCCTGTCCTGAAGGGGGGAGGCTCCTCTCATCACTGTAGAGGTGAGGAGGAGTGTTGGGGTGGGATAACCGCGCCGGCTTTGCGGCGGAGAGGTGTGTGCGTCCGTGGCAGTCGGTTAGCCAGTCTGACGTAGCTGCTCTTCTCGTCTGCTGTCCGCGTTGTGAACAAGTCGCTCTAGCGTCGGGGAGAGCTGCGCGCCTCCTGCGTCTGCGTTGCAGCCCAGTTTGCTCAGAATTTGGCGCAGGCTTTTCTTCGGCGTGACTGGGGGTTTCCCGCCATAGCGTCTCGCGAGGTTTCGGATCTTCAGGGTCCGCAGGAACGAGAGTACGGCGTTTCTGTAGCTGTCGTGCGGGATGCTGCTGTACGGGATTACGATCGCGGTTCCGCCGTAGGTGACTCCTCTACTGTCTTTGGGTCCATGCGCGAGGATCAGGAGGAGGCGGAGTTTCGCGGCTGTCTTTTGCGCCTGTTTGGCCCCTGAGCGGGGGATTCTGTGGTCTTGGATGAAGACTGCTGTCAGTGGGCGCGTTTCGTTTTCTCTGGCTATAGCTTTGAGGACTGGGTAGACGTCGTTGGTCATGCCATTGATGTTCTTGGAGATGACCTTTGGTCCGGGGTGTGGGTGTATGCCTTCCTCGTGCAGGTCTCGGATCCAGACGCTGAGTCGCACGTATGCTTCTCGTAGGCTCGCGCGAGGTCTGCGCGGTCTTCTCTTGAGATGGGTTCTTAGGGTCGGAATGGGTCTTGTTGTTATATTTTCTGTATAAATTCTGTTACCGTTGGGACGTGCTATGGTCACCGTGTCGGGGCGGTGGGAAGCTAGCGCGACCGCCCTGGTGTGTGCGTGCTGGCTCGCGGTGGCGGCGGCTCCTCGTGGCTGGGCGCTTGTCGCTAGCCGAAGGGCGTGGGCTCTCGCGTCAGCTGCGCGCGTGGCTGGCGAGGGCCCACTTAGAAGTCGGCGGACGATGCGTCGCCGAAGGACGTGGACGGGCCCGCCACCTGGGCGATCTTCCGCTTCTTGTCGTGGAGTTCGCAACGGCCTGAGCATCCGCGTGGCCACTCGCGTTCGTCGTTGGTACCGTGGCAGCGCTTGCAGATACGCCAGGTCTTGCAAAATCTCTCCGAGAACCAGCACGTGGCAGCCGAGCCAAACTTGAGAATATGGAGGTTCTTGAGGGTCGTGCGGTCGACAGTGTAGGTGTCCTTGATGGCGAAATTGAGATGGATGCGCGGGCGCTTGAAGTTGATGCCTGCTTTGCCCTCGTGGAGGAAGAGGCCGTGGTTGGCGAAGTGTGCCGTGATCGCGTCCTTGATGTTGTCGTCTGGCCACGACTCGTCCGCGTGGATCTTCACGGTCGCGAAGTTGTCGTCGGAGACCAAGGTGGTGCCCTTGCGGAGCACGTCTACGGTGACGATGTCGAAGATGTGCTTTGCGCCCTCCTTGTTGAGCAAGAAGTCCTTTCGTGCTGCGATGGCCGGGAGCAAGGACTCCGGGAAGTTCGCAGTGTACGTCTTTTTGCCGTCGAAGGTGACCATGAATACGGACTCGTCCAGGGGCTTGTTCGAATTCACCGTGGTCAGGAGGAAGGCGGTGATGTCGTACTCGAGTCGGTTGAACAGTGCGTCGACCGGGTTGGAGCGGTTGTGGACGATGCGGACGACGGTGCGCTTCTCTGAGGCGAGCTGCGCGATGGTCTTGTCGTTGACGAAGGGTTGCATCTGTGGCTGCGAACGCGGCGGAGGCGATCGTGCCGTGGTGAGCAATGGGTCCAATATATTCGGTATGGTCAATATGTTCCGGGTGATCAGTATGTTCAGTATGCTCAGTGTGTTCAGTATGCTCAATGTGTTCAATCATGATCGCTGCACGAGGCAGTTCCTGGTTCGGCGATCGAGGCACGTAGCCCGTCACGCTCTCTCTGTTCCGGATGTTCAATATGTTCAATGGCGACGGCATGAAGCCGACGCTGGGCGGGCTTATCGCAGTGGAGGAGGAGGGTTTGGAGAGAGGAGAGGTGGTGGTGATGGTTGGAAGATGGCCAGGACCATAGACGGAGGCCATGCAGGGTCGTCGGCGGGAAGGGAGAGGATGTCGGATCGACGAGCCAGGGTGTGCATGCGAGGGTGTGCTCGGCGCGCGTGCTAGGCGGTGGGATTGGAGTGCATGGTAGGCATGAGGGAAGTGTTGCAGTGTTGCATTGGTGTGCAAATGAGTGAAGATGGTGTGCGGGTCGGGGAGAGGAGGAGCGTGCATGGTGCAGGTGGCGGTGGCCGCGGCCAGGAGGCTGAGTGTGAGTGCGTGGATTGCGCGTGGCCGGTCGGCGTGGAGGGTGGAGTGGTTGTTGTGAGGTGTGGGTGTGGCAGGAGCAGCATGAGAGCGCAGAGTGGAAATGCTCAGCGGGGAAGCAAGCTCAGTTGCACGCACGCGAGGGTGTGGGTGAGCTCGGCGCGGCGGTCTCGGTGATGTGCGGCGCGACGGCCGTCGGTCCGTGTGGCGTGAGCGCTGGCCGCGTGGCGCGAGAGCGGTGCGCGGACATACCTCGGCCATGGTTTTCTCGATGTTTTTTTTTTTTCATCATTCACCTTGTAAAAAACCTCCCACAGGAGGAGGCTAAGAGCCGGATTTTTGAAAGTCGTGTATGTGGCTCGACACACATTTAGTTCTTCCATATAATACCTACTGATGACCGATATAACGCTTGCATACTCGAGTGTCGAGAACGGTCGACCGACAC
>CALKUW010000165.1 GCA_937996585.1 uncultured Flavobacteriales bacterium | reverse complement strand
TGAGCGGTGGCATCCACCAATGGGCAAGGGGTTTGGATTAACTTCGCCGACATGGGGCAAGCACTCGGTTTTCGAGGACGGACATTACGCCGCCTGAACGCGGAAGGTTACGGTCGCCCCGGTCTTTTTTCAGCGGTCCTTCTGATGGCGTGCTTGGTGGGTTCGATGTCCCTCCAAGCCCAGTCGGTGCAGGTAGCGGTTCTGCAGTACAAGGGTGGGGGCGATTGGTATTCGAATCCGACGAGCGTGCCCAACCTGGTGGCTTTCTGCAACGATGCGCTGGGTACCCGGATCGACGATGAGGTGCCCTATGTAGAGGTCGGCTCCCCCGCGCTGTTCAATTACCCCTTCGTGCACATGACGGGCCACGGCAATGTGGTGTTCTCGCCGTCCGAGGCGCGCAACCTCCGGACGTGGCTGGAGGCGGGCGGGTTCCTGCACATCAGCGACAACTACGGCATGGACGTCTTTGTCCGCAAGGAGATGGAGAAGGTGTTCCCCGATTTGGAATGGGTGGAGCTGCCTTTCGAGCACCCCGTTTACCACGCGGTCTTCGACTTTGATGCTGGGCCGCCCAAGGTGCACGAGCACGACGGCGACGCGGCCCAGGGGTTCGGGCTGCTGTTGGATGGCCGCCTGGTCTGCTACTACGACCACGAGTGCGACCTCGGCGACGGGTGGGAGGATTACGCGGTCCACCGCGATCCTGAGCCGGTGCGCCGGCGGGCACTGGAGATGGGGGCCAACCTGGTCACATTCGCCATGCGCGGCGCCCGGGACGACTGATCATCCGGGAAAGGCCGTCAGCCGCGGCCGGGCAAAGTACCCTTCACCCTCAGGCAGAATGAGGGCGGCGCGCTCGACATGAACGGTGTCCCGCTTCCACTCGACGACCAGATTCTGGCCTTCCTCCGCGGTGGAGTCCACGACATCGCCTGCGCGCAGGCCGGCCTGCCATGCGGGGCTGTGCGGCCAGCACACCTTCACTTCGGTCCGGCCTTCCCGGCCTTTTCCGCACAGGGCGCCACAGCGGGCCAACGCAGCCTCGTGGGGCTCCAGCGTCGCCTGCACGCCTTGGTGCAACAGAGCGTCGACGAGGTCGGGCCAACTGTCTTCGGTGCCTTCGCAGAAGTCGGTGCGTAGCCTGCGGATTTCCTCGACGCCCTCCGGTCCACGCTTGCCGGCCCGCTCCTCGAGCTTGGACCACCACATGTCCTCGGTCAGTGCGCGGGGCTGGTCGGCAGCGGTCAGTTCGGACAGGGCATCGACCAGCCAACCTCCACCGGCGCGGTTCAGGGCGACATCGCACAAGAATGCCAGGACAGCGCCCTCCACATAGATGTTGCCCCGCCGATGGGGCACGCCGAGCTTGTAGCCGTCGAGCCAGGTCTGCACGCTGCTGTCAGCGACAGAGGTTTCCAGCCGCCCCGGATTCCAGAGGTGGCGCGTGAGGAGTTTCTCAAAACGGGCGAGCCAGCCCTCCATTTCGATGACGCCGGCTTCCAAAAGGAACAGGTCGCCGAGGTAGGTGGTCACGCCCTCCGCCACGTAGCCGAGCCGGCTCGGACTGGCCTGCGAGAAATCGTAGGGTATCCACTCGGCGGGCCGCAGCCGCTTGACATTCCAGGTGTGCACCAGCTCGTGGCTGGCGATGTCGATGACCTCTTCCATGCCTGGAGAAGGCGCGCCGCCCTCGTGGGTCAGCCCATCGGCCGGGCCCCAGGCAATGACGGTGGACGCCTCGTGCTCCACGCCGTGGCGCGCTGGGAAGTCAGGGAAGAGGTAGAGGAAGTGGTACTCGGGGACGGGAAGCCATCCGAAGACGTCCATCTGGGCCTCGGTGAATTTCCGGTGGGCTTCGAGGAAGGCGTCGTCGTCATAATGGCGCCCGCCCCAAACGTGCACATGGAAGGTGTGGCCTCCGACTTCATACGCTCCGTGCCACAGGTCGGCAGGTGGAGCCGCGATCCACGGGCTGTCCATCAGCTCCTGGGTGCCCCTTGCGGTGAGCACCACGCCGGATGCATTGCGGGAAACCGGGAGGGCCGTGGCCACCGACCAATCGCCGGGCACATCCGGCATCAGCACCTCCACCTGTGCATCCGGAAGGTCGGGGTGGTAGGGCAGGCAGTTGACCGGATTGACGTAGAGCAGCTGTTCGTCTGCCCAAGTGCTGCCGGCGTTGAGTTGGGCGGCGGTGAACTGAAAGCGGACTTTCACGGCGCCCGCATTGTCCAGGCACGTCCAACGGTGTAGGTCCTGTTGGGGCAGCGGGGTCCATTGGCCATCCACGTGCTGGACCATGCCGCGGACGTATTGGCCGAAATCGCCGCGCTCATAGCGCCCGGGCCGCCATACGGGAAGTTGGATGTGGTCCGTCCCTGCCGGAAAGGTGGAGGTGATGGTCAATTCGTGGCGCCCGCTGCGCGCGATGCGGTGGCGGATGGCGCTCATTCGTCGAGGAGGTCGATCATGGGGCGTCCCGTGCAGCCGCTGGGGCGCGGAAAGCCGAGCAGCGCCGAGAGGGTGGGGGCGATGTCCCGGATTTCCGTCCGCTCGTGGGTGTGGTGGTTGGGGATGCCCGGTCCCATGATGAGGAAGGGGACGTGGGTGTCGTAGGCGTAGGGGCTGCCGTGGCTGGTGCCCGTGCGGCCGTACTCGAGGTAGCCCGGCTTGAGCATGACCACCACGTCACCGGAGGCCTTGGCGTGCCACCCGCGCAGCACCTGGGCTTCGGCGCCCTCGTAGAAGGTGCCCGTGCGCAGGTCTTCCGCAGTCAGGGTGCGATGCACTTCCGGGGCCTCTTCAGCGATGCTGGCCACAAACCGGGCGACCTCATCGGCGTCGAGATTTGCGGCCCGCAGGGCAGGGCGGTCGAGGAAGAACTGGTCGTTGCTGTACTGCAGGACGAGGTCCCCCTGGCCATACCGCTCAAGGAGGGCCGTGTCGACCCAGGCTTTCATGGGTTCGGGGTTCCAGTAGTCCACGGGGAGTCCGCGGTTGCGCTCCATTCCGGGGACGGTCACCGCACCGTGATCGGCGGTCAGGAAGGCCGTCCAACGGCCCTTGCCCACTATCTCGTCGAGGGCGTTGAAGAGGCGTGTGAGGTCCCCGTCTAGCCGGCGGTAGGTGTCCTCCGTCTCCATGGCGTGGGCGCCGAATTTGTGACCCACATAGTCCGTGCTGCTGAAGGACAGTGCCAGCACGTCCGGCGTATCGTCCGCCCCGAGGTTTTCCGCCCCGATGGCCATCAGCGCAAAGTCGACGAGGAGGGTGTTGCCGTGGGGGGTGCCCTTGATGATGTCCTGTCCGCCGTTGGCCTCGGCCAATGCGGCGAGGTCGTAAGGAAAGGTGGGGCGTTCGCCGCCCGTCCAGAGGCCTTCGTAGGGGGTGTTGTCCGCGGTGCTGCCGGTGTAGGTGTCCGGGGCATCGCGGAGCGGCCATCCGCTGTTGATCAGGCGTTCAACGGCGTCGGATTCATTGAATTTCTGCACCCATTTCGGTAGTTCCGACATGTAGTGGGTGCTGGTGATGAATTCACCCTTGTTGAGCCAATACGCGGCGTCCGCGGCGTGGCCTGCCGGAAGGATGGCGCCGCGGTCCTTCATGCTGGCACCGATGACTTTGGGAACGTCCCCATCGCGGTCGGTAAAGTGCAGCTTGAATTCGTCCGCCCAGGTGCTGGCCGCCATGCGTCCCGGCGACATGCGCCCCTTGTCGCCGTGGTCCGTTTCGAGCATGCCGACGGGCTCTACGGAGAAGTCCTCTGCACAATAGACCACGCGGGCTTCCGGCCGGGAATACCAGTTGTTTCCGATGATGCCGTGTACGGCAGGGGTGGTGCCTGTGGCGATGCTGGCGTGGCCCGGCCCGGTGTAGGTGGGGGCGTAGCTGAAGTGGTGGTCCATGCCCGCGAAGCCCTCGTTCAGGAAGCGGTTGAAGCCGCCTTCACCGAATCCCGCCGCGTAACGGTGGAGGTAGTCGGCGCGCATCTGGTCCACGGTCAGGGCGACGACCAGCCGGGGTGGCTCACTGCGGTTGCCGTATCCGCGGGGCGTTTGTGCGTTCAGGGCATTGACCTGTCCTCCGATGAGCAGGACGAGGGTGCTGGCAAGGAGGGTGGGAAGGGACAATCTGGGGGCCATGGCGTCGGAATCGACGGTGAATTTAACGCCGCATCAACCCGCTCACGTAGGCGAAGATGGCGATGCAGCCGATGACGCTGACGGCTACATTGGCCAGGGCCCACGTCCATTGGCCTTCCGCCATGAGGCGCTGGGTGTCCGCGCTGAAGGTGCTGAAGGTGCTGAATCCGCCGCACAACCCGATGGCCAGACCGGCCTGTAGCGCCTGTTGATCGGGCCAACGGTCCGCACACCGGGTGACCACCCAGGCGAGCAGCGCGGTGGCGGCGAGGTTGGCGGCTAGGGTCCCCCACGGCAGGGCGCCGCGGCCATTGAGCCAGGCACCGAACAGGTAGCGCAGGACGGAGCCCAATCCACCGCCTACAAAGACGGCCAGAAGAAGGAGGGGATGCAGTGGTGTCATGAGGGGTTGAAATGGGGAGTCAGGCGTTGTGAGAGGACAAAGGTCGCCGCCGCAAAACCTCCCCCGAAAAGCGCTCCAAACACGATATCACCCGTATAATGCACCCCTAAATACACCCTGGTCCAGCTCACGACGGCCGCCCAGAACCACAGCCAACGGAGGCCGTTTCCGCCGAGAAGCAACAGGGTGATGGCGGCCAATCCGAAGGTGTTGGCGGCGTGCGATGAGACGAAGCCGTAGGTGCCTCCTCGGTAGGGTGTTCCGTCCTCGGAGATGTGGAGCACGAGCCGGCCCTCGAGGGTGGGTTCGTGGCTGGGGCGGAGCCGCTCGAAACCGGGCTTGAGCACCCGGCTGCTGATGGCGTCCGTTCCGGCAAACGTGACGAGCACGACCGCGAGGCGCCAGGCGCCCTGCTTCCAATGGACGGCGCGGAACAGCCGCCAGATCACGAAGAGGTAGACCGGGATGGAGCACCAAGGCTGCGTCAGCCACCACGCCACCTCCGCCAGGAAGGGCGGTGCGCCGTTGAGCCAGAGCAGCAGGGCCTCATCCCAGGCCTGCAGGGTGTCCGTCACCTCAGTTGTAGATGGACTCGATGAGGTCGCCGTACTTGGCGAGGATGGGCTTTCGCTTGAGCTTCAGCGTGGGGGTGAGCTCTCCGCCGTCGATGGAGAACGGCTCGGGCAGCACCCGCACCTGCTTCACGCGCTCCCAGGAGGCGAAGGAGGATACGAGGCCTTCGATGTCCGCGGTGATGCGGGCGCAGATCTCCTCGTCCTTCGGGACGTCGGCTGCGGCCGGGCAGTCGCGGTTGTGGCGCTTGCACCATTCCTCCAGGGCGACCATGTCGGGCACCACAAGGGCGGAGGGGTGCTTGCGGCTCTCGCCGATGACGATGACCTGCTCCACGAAACGGGAGCCCTTGATGGCGTTCTCGAGAAGCTGCGGCGCGACATACTTGCCGCCGGAGGTCTTGAACATCTCCTTCTTGCGGTCGGTGATGCGCAGGAATCCGTCTTCAATGACGCCGATGTCCCCGGTGTGGAACCAGCCGTCCTTGATGACCTCGTCGGTCTTCTCCTGGTCCTTGTAGTAGCCCATCATCACCTGGTGGCCCTTGACGAGGATCTCGCCGTCATCGGCGATGTGGACCTCGGTGTCGGCGATGATCTTGCCCACCGTGCCGATCCGGAGCATGCCCGGTTCCTTCGTGGTGCTCACGGAGACCACGGGGGAGGTTTCGGTCAAGCCGTAGCCCTCCCAGACCGGGATGCCGGCGCCGTTGAAGAAGTGCGCAAGGCGGGGCGCCAACGCGGCGGAACCGCTGGCCACCGCCATGATCTGGGTCAGGCCGAGGGCCTCCTTGACCTTGTCGAAGACCAGCTTGCGGGCGATGCCGAGCTTCCACTCGTAGAAGGCGCCGTTCTGTCCGTCGGGCTGCCACTGGAGGGCGAGCCCCACGGCCCAGTTGAAGATGGCGGCCTTGACGCCACCAGCGGCCTGGCCCTTGGCCACGATGCCGTCGTAGAACTTCTCGAGCAGGCGCGGCACGGCGGTGAACATGTGCGGCTTGGTCTCGATCATGTCATCCTTGACCGTCTCGAGGCTGCCTCCGAAGTGGATTTTCACACCGCAGTACATGTACAGGTAATGCAGCATCCGCTCGAAGATGTGGCAGACGGGGAGGAAGCTGAGCACCCGGTATTCCTTTTCCGGATCGAAATCCGGGAGGCGGGGAATCGAGTTGAGGATGTTCTGGGTGATGTTGTTGTGGGCGAGCATCACGCCCTTCGGCAGACCGGTGGTGCCGGAGGTGTAGATGATGGTGGCGAGCTGGTCGGGGTTGACCGCGTCCCGGCGGCGGTCGAGTTCTTCCTGCTGGGCCTCACTGCCGCCGTCGATGACCTCGCGCCAGGAGGCGGCGCCGGCTACGTCCTCGAAAGTGTAGACCTTCTGGAGGGTGGGGACCTGATCCTGGATGGAGGCGACCTTCTCGAAGAGCTCCTGGTTGGAGACGAAGCAGAACTTGCTTTCGCTGTGGTTGAGGATGTAGACGTAATCGTCGGGGGTCATGGTCGGGTACAGGGGCACGTCGATGCCACCGGCCTGGAGGATGCCGTGGTCCATGAGGTTCCACTCGCAGCGGTTGTTGTGCGAAATCAGTGCGACGCGTTCGCCGGGCTCGAGGCCCAGGGCGATGAGGCCACGGCTCACCGCGTCCATCTCGTCGACGAACTTCTGGGTGGAATACGTGACGCGGTTGCCCTCGTTGGGCATGGTCATCATGACTTCCTGCGGCGCATTGGCCAGCTGGTAGCGGGGAAAATCGAATAACCGGGTAGGCTTGTCCATGACAGTTGTGGTGTTCAGGTGTCCCAATGTAGTGGATGGAATTTGCACTTTCGCGGGGTGACCCATCACAGAGAGGACGAAGACCCCCGTGGCCGATGGCCTGAATTGAAGTTCGAACCGGCCGGATGTGAGGTGCGCCGGGCCGAGGCGGGATGGCAGTTGCGGTGCCTGATCCGCCGCAGGTGGGTGGCGCTCGAGCCGGAGGAGTGGGTGCGCCAGCACGTCGTGGCGGCGCTCGTGTCTTCGGGCTGGGCGGCTGGCCGCATGGTGCTGGAGCACCCCGTGCGGTTCGGTGCGGTGGACGGACGGATCGACATTGCCGTTTTTGACCGTTCGGGCAAGGTGGAGTTGGCGGTGGAGGTCAAGGCCCCCAACGTCGCCCTCGACGCCCGGGTGGCGGAGCAGGTGGCGCGGTATGACTTGGCTGTTTCTGCGCCTTGGCTCATGATTTCCAATGGGTTGCGCACGGCGGTGTGGCAGCGGGGGGCGGATGGTGTGCTGGCCCAATCCCGGCAGTGGCCCGCGCCGCAGGCGGAATGAGCCGCCCCGATTGTGGAATAAGTCAACCGTGTTGTGGGAAAGCCAAGACAATCCGCGCGTGGCGGATGGCGCGTCAAACGCAAGAGTGGCGGTATTTTGCGGTATGCAACCAAAGGACATCCTGGCCATATCCGGCAAGCCCGGCCTCTTCAAGGTGCTGAACACGACGCACCGCGCCATCGTGGTGGAGAGCCTCGGAGAGGGGAAGCGGAGTGCAGTGCCCTCGTCGGCGCGGGTCTCGAGCTTTGAGGACATCAGCATCTTCACCTACGAGGAGGACCTGCCGCTGGCCGAGGTGCTCAATGCGATCCACACCCACCTCAAGGGTGGTGATGCGCCGGGGGCCAAGGAGCCGCACGATGTGCTGCGCGCCTTCGTGACGGAGGTGGTGTCCGACCTGGACCAGGAACGCGTCTACCACAGCGACCTGAAGAAGCTCTGTTCCTGGTACAACCAGCTCAACGGATTGTCCCTGCTGCCCTTTACCGATGAAGGGGAGGCCGCTGAAGAAGCGGCTGAAGCACCGGAGGCTGCTGCTGAAGGGGAAGCGGAGACCGAAGCCGAGGCGACGGAGGTGACGGAGGACGTGGAAAGCGACCAGGAGGGATGAGTGCTGCGTCCATGAAGGTGGCGGTCATCGGTGCCGGCACCATGGGCAATGGCATTGCCCACGTCTTTGCCCAATCGGGCCATTCGGTTTCCCTCGTCGATGTGAACGCCGCCGCCCTGGAGCGCGCGCAGGCCACCATTGACCGCAACCTCGACAGGCTGGTCGCCAAGGAGCGGATCACGGCCGAGGACAAGGCGGCCACGCTGTCCCGCCTTACCACCACCACGGAGATGCACGGCGCCGTCTCCGACGCGGAACTCGTGGTGGAGGCGGCCACCGAACGACTCGACCTCAAACTCAAGATTTTCGAGCAGATGGACGCCTCCGCGCCGGCGGACGCCATCCTTGCGACCAATACTTCGAGCATCAGCATCACCAAGATCGCGGCGGCGACCAAGCGGCCCGACAAGGTGATCGGCATGCACTTCATGAATCCGGTGCCCATCATGAAGCTCGTGGAGGTCATCCGGGGCTACAGCACGAGCGATGCGACGACCGAAAAGGTGGTGGCGCTCTCAAAGCAGCTCGGCAAGGTGCCGGTGGAGGTCAACGATTACCCCGGTTTCGTGGCCAACCGCATCCTCATGCCCATGATCAACGAGGCCATCTGCAGCCTGCACGAGGGGGTCGCCGGCGTGGCCGAGATCGACGAGGTGATGAAGCTCGGCATGGCCCATCCGATGGGCCCGCTGCACCTGGCGGATTTCATCGGCCTCGACGTCTGTCTGAGCATCCTGCGGGTCCTGCACGACGGATTCGGCCAGCCCAAGTATGCGCCCTGTCCGCTGTTGGTGAACATGGTGACGGCCGGCAAGCTCGGCGTCAAGTCCGGCGAGGGCTTCTACGTCCACACCCGGGGCAGCAAGGAGATCACGGTCGCCCCCGCATTCAGCTGAGCGTGAAGGGGTTTCAGCCACTGATGGAGGAAATCAGGGAGCGGCGTTTCGCCCCCTTGTATCTGTTGGGTGGCGAGGAGCCCTTCTATCTGGACATCCTGTCGGACGCCATCGAGGCGCATGCGATGGAGGAGCACGAGCGCGACTTCAACCAGACGGTACTCTATGGCCGGGACAGCGACCTCGACCAGGTGCTCGCCGCGGCGCGCCAGTTTCCGATGATGGCCGAGCGCCGGCTGGTGCTGGTCAAGGAGGCGCAGGAGCTGCGGGAGTGGAAGTCCAAGGACAAGCTGGAGAAGCTGGCCGCCTACGCGGACAATCCCGTGGGGTCCACCATCCTCGTGCTGGTACACCGCAACAAGATGCCCGACAAGCGGCTCTCGGCGGTGAAGCGCATACAGAAGGCCGGGGTGGTGTTCCAGTCCGACCGCATCCGCGACTACAAGTTGCCCGAATGGATCGAGGGGTTCGTTCAGTCCAAGGGCCGGCGCATTTCTCCGCGTACCGCCCAACTCATGGCGGAGTACCTCGGCAACGACCTCAAGAAGGTGGCGGGCGAGCTGGAGAAGCTCTTCATCGCCCTGCCGGAAGGGGGAGAGGTGAACGACACCCTGCTCGAGCAGCACATCGGCATATCCAAGGAGTACAACATCTTCGAGTTGACCGGCGCCCTCGCCGAGAAGGACATCGGCCGCGTCACCCGCATCGTCCAGTACATGCGGGCCAACGAGAAATCCAATCCCGTACCGCGCATATTGCCGGTGCTGACCAACTATTTCGGGCGGGTTCTCGCGTTCCACCACCTGCCCAACCACGATCCTTCGGTTGTGGCGAGCGCCCTGCGCGTGCACCCCTATGCCGCCAAGGAATACGCGCGGGCCGCCCGGAACTATCCGGCGCGCAAGGTGTCGCGCATCTTCGGCTACCTCCGGGAGTGCGATGCCAAATCCAAGGGCATCGGCAACGCGACGGTGCACCCCTTCGACCTGCTGGAGGAAGCGCTGTTCAAGACCCTGCATTGAGCTCTGGGGAACCCTGCCTGTTGCGCATTGTTGACACGACCATGACCCTACAGAACGACCTCCTCCTTCGGGCCTTGAACGGCGAGATGACGGAACGCCCGCCCGTATGGGTGATGCGCCAGGCCGGCCGTATCCTGCCCGAATACCGGGCGGTGCGCAGTCGGCTTTCGGGGTTCAAGGAGCTGGTGGAGACGCCCGAGCGCGCCTGCGAGGTCACGATCCAACCGGTCGACCTGCTCGGGGTCGACGCGGCCATCCTGTTCAGCGACATCCTGGTGGTGCCGGAGGCGATGGGGTTGCCGTACGAGCTCATCGAGAAGGTGGGGCCGCGTTTTCCGGAGACGATCCGGTCGGCGGGAGACCTTGCGCGCTTGCACCCCGTGGAGCCGGAGGAGCACCTGAAGTATGTGATGGATGCCGTGCGCCTCACGCGGTCTGAACTCGCCGGTCGGGTGCCGTTGATCGGCTTTGCCGGGGCCCCCTGGACCATCTTCTGCTACATGGTGGAGGGCGGTGGAAGCAAGGAGTGGAGCCGGGCCCGCCGCATGCTGCGCGAGGCTCCGGAGCTCGCCGAGGACCTGCTCGACCGCATCACCGACGCGACGATTGTCTACCTCAATGCCAAGATTGCCGCGGGCGTCCAGGCCGTGCAGCTGTTCGACAGCTGGGCGGGAGCGCTGGACCGCACCCTGTTCGAGCGGTACAGCATGCCCCGCCTCCGCCGAATCTGCGAAGAAGTCCAAGGCGCGCCCATGATCGTATTCGCCAAAGGGGCGGGGTGGCAGCTCGACCTGCTCTCGACCCTGCCGTGCGAGGCGCTCGGTGTGGATTGGCATACGCCTGTGGCTGAGGCGCGCAGGCTGGCCCCGGAGCACGTCCTTCAAGGTAATCTCGACCCGTCCGTGTTGTACGGCTCGGAGGATGAGGTGCGCAAGGCGACCCAACGAATGTTGTCCGATTTTGGGCGCGGGAAGCACGTGGTTAACTTGGGCCACGGCGTCTATCCCGACATCGACCCCGACCGCGTGAGGGCCTTCATCGACGAAGTCAAACGCAGCGGGCAATGAAGGAAAGACCACACAAGAACACCATGCGGA
>CALKUW010000164.1 GCA_937996585.1 uncultured Flavobacteriales bacterium | reverse complement strand
ATGATCAGGGCCACGAATAGGCCGGAGGCCACGGCCAAGAGTTTGAGTTGGCGGTTGGTGTTGTCCATGGGGCGAATCTATGCCCCCGGTGCTTCAGTTGCACGTTAATAAGTGCCCGCCCAACGGCGCAGGATCCACTCTGAACCGAGCAGACCGGCGAGGATGAGCAGGAGGGCCTTCCAGCCGATGATGTCCTGCAGCCGCTCGGAGATGTTCTGCTCCGGTGTGAACCGTCCGCTGGCCTGCAAGGTGGACCCGAGGCTATCGAGCGCATCCGGGGCCACAGCGGTGCCCCCGGTGGCCAAGGCCAGTCGGCGCAGGGTGGCGTGGTCCGCTGGTCGGCCGTTGCGCTCCAATTCCATGGCGCGGACCTCGAGGATGCCCTGGCGTTCGAAGCGGGTGCCTCCGATGTCCGTCGAGGCCTTCCAGTTGTAGGTGCCCCGTGGCCAGCGCCCGGCGTCGAGGGCATATCCGCCGGCATCGGCGGAAGAGAAACGGTAGTTGTAGCGCGTGCCGGCCGAATCGGTCAGCTCCACGGCAATGTCGGCGCCGGTGTAGGGTTGGAGTGTGGCATCGTATGCCCGGGCCTGCATCTGCAGCCGCTGGTCCTCATCGAGGATGCGCGGGGCCTCCACACGGAACCGGTCCACCCCCGGATCGGAGGTCAGGAACTGGGTCACCTTGCCCACAAGGTCGTTGAAGAGGTCGTGCGTGCCGGAGCGGAGGTAGCCGACCTGCCGCCAGCGCCAGCTGCCTTCGCCCATCAGCACCATTCCGCGGCCATCGGCGGTCTGGGTCACCGTCATCAGGGGCTGGTCCGTGGTGATGCCCCCGATGCGCTGGAAGAGCAGGGGGGTGTGCGCCGGGCCCCACTCGGGCTGTCCGAACGGAGCCATCAAGGGCGGCACTTCGGCGAGCCAGGCATCCATGCCTTCTTCGAGGCGGAAGTGGGGGAAGGCGGGATTCAGGCTGCCCCTAGGGTCGGCGGTGAGACCTTGGCGCACCGTGTTGAGCCGAACGCCGAGCCCGAGCCCCTCCAATGCGCCATAATCCGCCAATGGATCGAGGGCGACACCCCTGGGGACCCCAAGTTCATCGAGTGCCCGCAGGGTCTTCACCGCTGAAACGTTCTCCGGATCGAAGGAGAAAAGGAAGGCGGCATCCCATGTGCCATCCGTGAGGGTTCCGTCCAAATCGTCCAACAGGTGCTGTTCGACTTCGTAGTTGATGTTGGCGGACAGGGCGTTGGCCCAAGCCCCCATGTCGGGGTGGGGTGCAGGGCCTGCGAGCAGGATGCGTTTCTTGCCTTCGATCACGTCGATGAGGGCGGTGCGCCGGTTGTTGTCACGGTTCTCCTCACCCTCGATGGCGTTCAACGTCACCTTGTAGCGTTGGACGCCGGGGCGTTCGGCATCCACGACAAACCGCACCGTGACCGGCATGCCCGACCCTGCAAATGCGATGTCCTGGCTTTGCTGGACGCCGGGGCCTTCGAGCCGGACGGTGGCCGGCCCCGTATACCCTTGGGCGCCGAGTTCGACTTCGATGGGGAATTGATTGCCCAAGCCGGCCACGTCGTTGTGGAGCAATCTCAGGATGCGCAGGTCCTTGCGCAGGCTGGTGTCCCCGAGCGTGATGATGTGCAATGGAGCGGGGATGCGGCCCGAAGTGGATTCGGGGTTGCGGCCACGATTGAACCTGCCATCCGTGGCGATGACCACCGCGCCTACGGGTGCTCCTGCCCATTGGCCTTGCAACACATCAAGTGCGGAGCTGAGGTCCGTTGTGGGGTCTGTAAAGGCGGTTCCCGTTGCCCGTTCGAGCGGGGCGAGGTCTGAGCCGAATCCGTAGAGTTGAAGGGCGGCACCCGGCATGCCCTCCTCAGAGGGCAGGGCATCCAGCCAGGCCTGCAGGCGGGCGTCCCATTCGGGTTCATCCGCACCGATGGACTGTGACCGGTCCTGCAGGACGATGAGGGCGGGTTGTCGCGTCGTGCGCTCCTCGTGACGAAGCACAGGGCGGAACAACAGCAATACCAGTGTGGCGAGGGTCAATGTCCTCAACACGCCGAGGAGGGCACGCAGCCCACCGGGCAGGTGGCGGTTGCCGCGGTCGATGCGGTACAGCAGCGCTGCGGCCACGACCACGGCGGTTAGGGCCAGCGCGACCTGGAACAAAGGGGCATCGAGGAGGACATCGCGCATGGCGCGAAGTTACATCCGCATGCCGCCGTCGACGGAAAGGGTCTGGCCCGTGATGTAGCTGCTCATGTCGGACCCGAGGAAGACGCAGGCATCCGCGACGTCCTGTGGTGTTCCGCCGCGCTTCAGGGGGATGGCATCACGCCAGCCCTGCACGGTGGCCTCATCCAGTGCGCCGGTCATTTCGGTTTCGATGAAGCCCGGGGCGATGGCGTTGCAGCGAATGTTGCGGCTGCCCAGCTCGAGGGCCACACTCTTCGTGAAGCCGAGGATGCCGGCCTTGGAGGCGGCGTAGTTGGCCTGTCCCGCATTGCCCTGGATGCCGACGACGCTGGACATGTTGATGATGCTGCCCGCGCGGGCCTTGAGCATGGTGCGGAGTACGGCCTTGGTGAGGTTGAAGCAGCTCTTGAGGTTGACCTGCATGATCTCGTCCCACTGCTCCTCGGACATGCGCATCAGCAGGGTGTCGCGGGTGATGCCGGCGTTGTTGATCAGGATGTCGACGGTGCCGAAGGCTTCCACGACCTCCTTGACCAGTTCCTCGCTTTCGGCGAGGCTGCCGGCGTCGGATTTGAATCCCCGGGCCGTGCCGCCGGAGGCGGTCAGTTCGGCCTCGAGGGCACGGGCCTTCTCCTCGCTGGAGCGGTAGGTGAAAGCCACGGTGGCGCCTTCCTCGACGAAGCGTTGGGCGATGGACTTGCCGATGCCGCGGGAGGCACCGGTGATGAGGGCAATTTTTCCTTCGAGAAGGGCCATGGTCTCAGATTTGGGGCGGCAAGATAGCCGGGGGATTCGGGTTCGGTAGGAGAGGGGGTGACGGGGTTCCTGTCAGAGCAGATCCGCCGCTTCGGCGATGAGTTCGGCGATGTCCTTGACGTCGATTTCGCCTTCCTTCTCGGCATTTTTCACGCCGTCGGTCATCATCGTGTTGCAGAATGGGCACCCCGTCGCGATGACCTTGGCGCCGGTCTCCAGCACGTCGTCGGTCCGTTCGTGATTGACTTCGCGGTTGCCCTTTTCGGCATCCTTGAACATCTGGGCACCGCCTGCGCCGCAGCACAGTCCTTTGCTCTTGCAGCGGCGCATCTCGACGAGGTCGGCATCCAGCGCCTGCAGGGCGGCCCGGGGCGCTTCGTACTCGCCATTGCCGCGGCCGAGGTAGCACGGATCGTGGAAGGTGATGCGGCGGCCCTTGAAGGGGTTGCCGTCGGCGATGCGCAGGCGGCCGTCATCGATCAGCTGCTGGATGAACTGCGTGTGGTGCAGGACCTCAT
>CALKUW010000163.1 GCA_937996585.1 uncultured Flavobacteriales bacterium | reverse complement strand
TCCACCTTCTTGAACCGCTTGGCCGCGTCCGTACGCAGCCGCAATGCGGCAAAGGGCGATTCGACCACGTTCGTCGTCCGCAGGTGACGCCAGTGCTCCTTCGGGTACCGGTAGAACGTCATCATCCGCTCCCAGTCCCGCCCCAGCGTCTCCGCCGCCTTCCCGTACCCGTGCCGGTGGCACCACTCCTCAAACTCCTTCCGCTTGCGCTCCGCCTCCGCCCGCCTGGGGGCATAGGCGATGGCCCGCAGCATGGACTTAGCCCATGTTTAACAAGTTGGTGGCTTTCGGGGCCCTTGGGGGAGGGGCCTTTGAGCTGAAACCCGCATCAGGCCTGGATTTTTTGCCTCGGCGCTAGCTTGCGGCGGATTTTTTCGTCCCGCAGGCGGTGGCCGCCTACAAGGAGTTGCAGACCGTGGAGCGGGGCTTCCGCTGCCTCAAGGACGTGCTGGCCCTCCGTCCCCTCTACCACCGGACCGAGCCGCGGGTCCGGGCCCACCTGTTCGTGGCTCACCTGGCCCTGGTGCTGGGCGTTGCCCTGGAAAAAGCCCTGCGGCGAGCCGGGCTGGCGCTTTCCCTGGATACCGCCCTGGAGGCCCTCCGCCCCGTGCGGCTGGTCACCCTGGAACTGGACGGGCACCAGACTCGGCTCGTTGCCAAGCCCACCCCCCACGCCCAGGCCGTCCTCAAGGCGGCGGGGCTGCCCCGGCTGACGCCCCCTGACCCCTGTAGTGAAATCACCTAACCAGCAACGGCTTAACCATGCGGGTTCCAGCCCTGCCGTTGTCAAACACGGGCTAGGAGGAGGGTACACCGCCCTCCCATTTCCACCCTTTTTGAGGGTACCCCGCACCTCTTGAGTCGCCCGACACCCTTGTGGTATTGTATACACGGCATACAAAAGGCGAGGCTACCTGTGGAGCTTCCGGTCTCGGCGCGTAATCCTCGGACATCGACCTACTACGACTGGGTCTACAGTGTTCTTAAAAGGACCGTCCTGAACGAGCAGCTTGCGCCCGGCACCCATTTGGACGAGACGAAGATTGCCTCGGACCTCGGGATCAGCCGCACCCCTGTTCGTGAAGCGCTGCGTCTGCTCGCCGCAGAGGGTTTGGTGGTCCTCGTTCCGCACAGGGGCGCATATGTTGCGCGGCTTTCGGCTCGGGATGCTCAGGAGCTGTACGAGGTCCGCGAAGCACTTGAAGGAATAGGGGCCCGCTTAGCTGCGCTATGGGTCGACCCAGTTGTGCTGGCGGCGGTGGAGTACACCCTGGAGCTGTACAGTGAGGCTGTGCGGCGGGCGGACTGGTCCCACATCATGCATCTCGACACGCAGTTCCACGACACAATCGCCCGCGCCAGCCGAAACCGTCGGTTGATGTCCGCGGTGCGCATGTACCGTGAGCAGCTGCGCTTGCTCCGCCGCAAATCCGTCACGATCCCGGGAAGACCAAGCCGCTCCCTACAGGAGATGCAGGCGATCCTGAGCGCCTTGCGTGCGCGGGACCCGGACGCTGCGGAGCGCGCGATGCGCGCGCACATTCGGAGTGTTCGTGACGACGTAGCCCGGGAGCTTTCCAGGCAGCAGGAGCAGGAATAGCTAGGACGCTCGTTGGGTACACCTGCGGGTTCGAGATGATGGAGGTCGGCGAAGTCGATGACAGATCTAGGCGCGGCAGGAGTGCGCGTTCAGGTGTCTGCGCTCCATGAGTTTACCCGACGGTTGTTCGAGGCGCTCGGGCTTCCTGCGGCCGACGCGGAAATCGTGGCAGACGTCTTGGTGCGGGCAGAGGCGCGTGGAATCACATCGCACGGCGTGATGCGAATCCCCATCTACGTGGAGCGGCTGCGCCTTGGGCTGGTGAACCCTCGTCCCCGCTTGACCGTCGTCCACACCAGCGGGCCCATAGCGGTCGCGGACGGGGACAACGGCCCGGGACCAGTCCTGGCGCTGCGGGGGATGGAGGAGGCTATCCGTCGCGCGCAAACGTACGGCGTAGGGGTTGTCGGGGTTCGGAACAGCAATCACTGCGGCATGCTCGCTTACTACGTGTTGCGTGCGGCCGAGGCGGACATGATCGGGATAGCACTTTCCAACGCTCCCGCCACTCTGGCCCCGTGGGGTGCCGCGCGACCGTATTTGGGCACCAACCCGCTTGCGGTGGCGGTACCCACAGGGGGTAGCATTCCCGTGGTCCTGGACATGGCCATGAGCGTAGCTGCTCGAGGGAAAATCATCCGAGCGGCGGAGCGCGGGGACGAAATTCCAGAGGGTTGGGCCCTGGGGCCAGACGGGAAGCCGACGCGGAACCCCCGCGACGCCCTGGCGGGCGTGGTGCTGCCCTTCGGAGGACCGAAGGGGTCAGGCCTCGCTCTGGTTGTGGAGGTTCTTACGGGGGTGCTCATGGGAGGTCCATTTGGCCCTCAGGTAGGGGCGCTTTACGACAATCGCACGTCAGCGCAGGGTCTCAGCCAGCTGCTCTTGGCCCTGGATCTCCGGGCTTTTGGTGATCCATCGGCGTTCAAGCAGCGGCTGGAGCGTTTAATGACGGGGTTTCGCGTGCTTCCGCCTGCTGAGGGACACGATCGGGTATACATTCCGGGAGAGCTCGAATGGCTCAATGAGCAGCGAGCCCGGCGGGAGGGGATTCTCCTGCCTGAAGACATCGCGGTGCGCCTCGTGTACCTCGGGGAGGCGCTGGCAGTAATGCCGCCGTGGCACGAGCCGGGTGAGGCGTCGAGATCCGGGGAAACGACCTGTCGGGAGTCATAGGAAGAACAGAGGAAGGGTGTGTATGGAGCAGGTTCTAGCGATCGAAGGGGAGCGGGTGATAACCCGCCGAGAGTTCTTCAAGGTGGCTGGAACACTGGGTGCCGCGGCAGCTCTCGGTGGGCATTCCTTTTTGGTGCGCCCGGCGCGCGCGGCGCCTGCTCGGATGGTCACGATGATGCACTGGAGTCACTTCGTACCCTCCTTCAACCCGGAACTGGAGCGGCAGGTTGCGACGTGGGCTGCGCAGCGGGGGGTGGGCGCGCGCGTGGACTTTCTTGCGATTCGCGACATCCCTCCTAGACTGGCCGCGGAAGCAGAGGCCCGCACCGGCCACGATGTCGTTCAGCTGATTCTTTTCGATCCGGCTCTATATTGGCGCCACCTTCAACCCTTGGATGATTTAGCGCTGGAATTAGAGCGCAGCGTGGGGCCTTGGATGCCAGTGGCTAAGTATGTGGGCAAGGTCCACGAGAAGTGGGTGGCTATCCCTTGGTACCACTATAGCACGCCGGCGACCATCAACACTGAGCATTGGGCGAGAATCGGAATGGGGACTGCAAACGTAGCAGCTCTTGATTGGAGTGCTTTCCTTGAGTCGGCTCGAGAACTGCACCGAACAGGTCACCCCGTAGCGATGACTATCAGTCAGACTTTTGATGCGCAGGAGGGCACTCACTCCGTCCTGTATTCGTTTGGCGCTCGGGCAGTGGACGAGAAAGGCAATGTCGTTATTGATAGCCAAGAGACGGCGGAAGCTATCGAATATGTCAAGCGCCTCTTTCCGCTTATGCCACGGGAAATATTGGGCTGGGATGATGCGTCGAATAACCGATACATGCTTAGCGGCGTCGGGTCGTGGGTTCATAATGGCCCGAGCATTTGGGCGGTGGCGCGGCTGCAGAAGTTGCCGGTAGCTGAGAAGCTGGATCACGTGCCGATGCCGAGAGGGCCAAAGGGACGTTTCCGACTGACACGGACGTTGTCGCTAGGTGTGTGGCGTTTTTCTCCGAACATTGAATTGGCGAAGGACTTAGTTCGGTTTCTCCTGAGGCCGGAGAATTTCAGTAGACAGGTCGAGGCCTCGATGGGCTATAACCAGCCACTGCTGCGTGGACTGAGTGGGCACCGGTTGTGGCGGGAGGAACGCGTGCTGCGATTTTACGAGCCAGTACGGGAGGAATTGGTAGTTCCGGGATGGCCGGGCCCGGTTGGAGAAGGTGCGCAGTTGGCGTATACGGCATTTATTATTCCGGTGATGTTTGCGAGAGCAGTAACGGGTGAACTCGGTACGAAGGAAGCGATTCGCTGGGCGGCGCGGGAGCTCGGAGCGCGGTACCGGAGATGAGTGGAGCCGGTTGCCGAAGGAACGGAGATGGGAGAAGGGAGGTGGGCCTGGAGGTGGGGCGTGAGCGAGGGGCAAGTGGATAGGCAAGACGGCTCAGAGAGGAGTGCGGGGGTGGTTGGGGAGGGCTTGTGGAGGACGGTCAGTGTGGATCGTGCGGAGAACGGGTAAACGGTAAAAAAAAGGCAGGAGGGGAGTGGTAAGGGAGATGGACATAGAGAGACTGGGAGCGGAGCTTGGGAAAAAGGTGGTTACGCGCCGGGAGTTGCTAAAGGTGGCCGGAGCACTCGGTGGCGCAGCGGTGCTCGGAGGATATTCGTTTTTGGTACGACCCGCGCGTGGTGCACCGGCCCAGACCGTGAGCATCATGCACTGGAGTCACTTTGTTCCTGCCTATAACCCGGAGCTCGAGCGACAGGTGGCGACGTGGGCGGCGCAGCGGGGTGTGGCGGCGCGGGTAGATTTTATCGCCTACCGTGACATTCCAGCGAGATTGGCCGCTGAGGCGGAGGCCCGAAGGGGCCACGACATCGTTCAGTTGCGTGTGTTCGATACCGCACTGTACCGGCGACATCTCGTTCCGTTGGACGATGTGGCGGAGGCGCTGGAGCGGGAGTCGGGGCCGTGGCTTTCGCTGGCGCGGTATCTGGCGTTCCTGGACAACCGGTGGTATGGGATTCCCTGGTACTACTGGAGCTTCCCGGCAACTATCAACACGGAGCACTGGGGCCGGATCGGCATGGGCTCGGCGAACGTTGCTGCGTTGGACTGGAGCGGCTTTCTGGAGGCGGCGGAGCGGCTTCACCGTCTTGGGGCACCGGTGGGCATGGCTATTAGTCAAACGTTTGACGCGAACGACGCGTTGTACCCGCTGTTGTGGTCCTTTGGTGCACGGACAGTAGACGAGCGGGGGAACGTGGTGATTGATTCCGCGGAGACGGCGGCGGCTGTGGAGTACGCGAAAAGGCTGTTCCGGTTCATGCCCAGGGAGGTTCTCGGGTGGGATGATGCGGCGAATAACCGATTCATGCTGGCCGGGGCTGGGTCGTGGACTCCGAATGCGCCGAGTATTTGGGCAGTGGCAAAGCTCCAACGGCTGCCGATTGCGGAGAAGATCGACCACGTGCCTATGCCGCGGGGGCCCAAAGGGCGATTTCGGAGTGCCAGTACTCTGGCGCTGGGTATTTGGCGGTTTTCGCCGAATGTGGAATTGGCGAAGGATCTGATTCGGTTCCTGTTGCGGCCCGAGAACTACGGGAGGCAAGTGGAAGCGTCAATGGGTTACAACCAACCGTTCCTGAGACGGCTTAGGGAGCATCCGTACTGGCGGGGTGAACGGGTACTGCGGTTCTACGAGCCGAGTCGCGAACAGCTGGCGGTGCCAGGGTGGCCGGGCCCCGCTGGGGAAGCGGCGCAGCTTGTGTACACGGCCTTTGTCATTCCGGTGATGTTTGCGAAGGCGGTGACGGGTGAGATGTCGACTGCTGAGGTCATTCGATGGGCGGATCGGGAGTTACGGGCGCGATACAGGGCTTAGAGGCGAGGAAGGATCCATCGCGGCGGGGTGGCGGACGGGGATCGGGGGCTGACTCGCGGCTGGCGGTGGCTATGGTGGGGCCCGTGGGGCTTGTGGTCTTCGGGCTGATCGCGTATCCGCTTTTTTCTGCATTATACATGAGCTTGACTGACAAGGCTATAGGGGCTGCCGGTAGCTTTGTGGGCTTGGGGAACTTCGCGGCGCTCCTTCGGGACTCGATTTTTCTGCAGGCGCTGCGGAACGCGGCTTTGTACACGATCGTCGCCGTCGCCATCAAGGCGGTAGCTGGCCTTGGACTGGCGGTCGCGTTGGCGGCGCTGGGCGAACGAGCGGCCGTGCTGCGTGCGCTGCTCCTTCTCCCCTGGGTGGTGCCAGTATCGATCACCGCCCTGGCTTGGTGGTGGATGTTCGACCCGATGTTCAGCGTGATCAATTGGGTGTTGCGGGCTATAGGGCTTCAAGACGCGGGGATCCCGTGGCTGGCGGACAGTACCTGGGCCCGAGTTGCTGTAATCCTTGTGAACGTCTGGCGGGGCCTGCCGTTTTTTGCGACGGTGTTTTTAGCGGGACTGCTGTCCATCCCTCGGGAGTTCTACGAGGCTGCTGAGACAGATGGAGCAGGTCCTGTGCAGAGTTTTGTGCGAGTGACTTTGCCGTTGATGCGACCGATCCTGAGTCTGGTTGTGCTATACTCAACCGTGATGACGGTTGCAGATTTCGAGATCATTTACATTCTGACGCGGGGAGGGCCGTTGAACCGGACGCATTTGTTCGCGACGTACGCTTTCCAAGTTGGGTTGGAAGGCACCCTTATTGGGCGAGGCGCGGCGATCGTTCTGTGGATGTTTCCGGTCTTGGTGGTGGCTTCCTACCTCACCCTACGGATCGTGCGACGCGGAGAGGAGTATGGCTAGGCGCGGCGTGCGGCTACGCAGGTCGGTGGCTTGGGCGGTCGTGGTCACGGCGACAGTGTTTCTCGTTTTTCCATTCGTGTGGATGGTGCTTACCAGCCTGAAAACGAACAGGGAACTTTACGATTTGAGCGCTGTGCCTTTGTGGATACGAGAGGGTGTGACGGTGGAGCACTACGAGTTGCTGCTACGGCGGAGCCCGTTCGTCACGTGGCTGCGTAACTCGATGGTGGTGAGTGTTGTTACGACGTGTATCACAGTAACCGCGGCTGTGCCGGGGGCGTATGCTATTGCCCGGATGAGCTTCCCTGGGCAGGGAGCGCTGTCGCTGGCGGTGTTCTTGGGCTATTTGGTGCCGCCGACGCTGCTTTTTGTTCCGCTCGCGCAGGTGGTGGCGGCGTTGGGGCTGATGGATAGACTGTGGGCTCTCGTAGTGACCTACCCTACGTTCACAGTGCCCTTCTCGACGTGGCTGCTGACGGGATATCTCAAGGGGATCCCTCGCGAACTGGAGGAAAGCGCACAGGTGGATGGAGCGTCCCGGGTTCGGGCGCTGGTGAGCGTGGTGCTACCTGTCGCAGCTCCGGGAGTCGTCACGGTGGTGCTGTTCTCGTTCACGTTGGCGTGGGGACACATGATTTACGCGCTGGCGTTCGTGTCCCGGAGTGCCCAGAAGGTGCTGCCGGTAGGACTTCTTACGGAGCTGGTGAGGGGAGACGTGTTTTACTGGGGCGCGTTGATGGCCGGGGCGGTTGTGTCTGCGCTCCCGATACTGCTGCTTTACGGGCTGTTCAGGCGTGGTTTCGTGGCGGGTCTGACAGCGGGCGCGACCAAGTTGTAGGCGAGGGTTGAGGGCAAGAGGTGTCCGGTGAGGGTGTAGCGAGACCGTGGCAGGGCCTATTGCGAGAAGCTGGGCGTGGGCCCGGGGCGGGCGCCTTCCAGTGGTGCGGCGCCGCAGGAGCCGACATGAAGGAAGCGCGGTGGGGCGGCGCGTGGATGGACTGATGTCGCGCTACAGAGCCGAAGACCTTCGGCGGTTCGTGGCACAGGTCCTGCAGGGCGGCGGGGCACTGGCGGAGGAGGCGGAGGTGGTCGCCGACGCCCTGGTGTGCGCGGACCTGCGGG
>CALKUW010000162.1 GCA_937996585.1 uncultured Flavobacteriales bacterium | reverse complement strand
CTGGCGGTGCGGGGCAATGGCGTCGTCGATACCGGCGAAGCCATGCTGGCCCGGCTCGCGGAGGAGGGGTGGTTGCCCCGCCACGTCTACGACTGGGGGACAGCAGCGTCCCGCCACGTGGACTTCTCCCGCGAAGAGGTGGTGGGCGCCTTGCTCGGCTGGGGATTCGAAGCATCACCGGAACACCTCCGCAAGGGCCTCTTCGATTTCAAGCTGCCGACCGCAGCCTGAGCCGCACTGTCGGACTTTTCCGAACCCCGCCCACCGGTGGTCAAAACCGCAACAGGAGGCATGCCGGAGGCGTAGCAGGAGTCCAACCGGATTCACATGATGCTGCCCTCCTTCTTCGATGTCTACCTCTGCTTTGGTGTGATCTCCGTGCTTCATTGGACTGCTGTCGCCGTGCTCCGCGCTCTCGGGTTCACGCCGTCCCACATTCCCCACTGACGCCACATACAAGCAAAACGCCCACCCCCGCAGGGATAGGCGTCGTTGCAAAAGGCTGGCCGGGACGGGTCAGGCCCGCGGCGGTATCAGCGCCGTGAAGCCACGCCCTGCAGCGGCGCGAGCATTTCGCCGAAGTGGACGTTCTCGTACCGCGCGTCGTAGATCACCTTGCCGAGGTGGTTGCGGACCACCAGGCGGACGAAGCGGCCGTACTCATTGAGCTTCTCCCGGTGGATCTGGGCCTGCAGTACGCCCGGACGGTGGATGAAGTCCGCAGGCAACTTGCGGTGCGTCCTGTACTTCCGCTTGATCTTCAACGGATTGATGAATTCCAGTCCGGTCGGTGCAGAGAGGATTTCACTGGCCTGCTCAACGGTATGCTTCGTGTTGATGCCCGTCACCGAGGTCAACACGATGCTGTGGTAGCGGTCGATGTTGTCCGTGAGCTCGTCACGCATGACGTCCGCCGACCAGTACTTCCACTCACGCTGCTTGGCGGCGCTCAGGGCGGCCTGGCGCTCGGCCTGGATTCTCCGCTGCTCTTCCCGGGCGATGGCCCGCTGGGCGTTCAGCATTCGGGTTTCCGCTTGCATCCGGCGGGTTTCGGCTTGGAGCAGCGCATCTTCGATGTTCATGCGCCGCTGGTCGTCGCGAGAATCGGAGCATTCCTGCTCGTTGTCTTCTTCGTGCGGGCAGTGATTGATGTTCGGCGGCTGGGGGCCGTGCAGGTGATAGGGCTTCTGGCCGGATCCGGTGGGGACCATGGCCAGCATGAGCAAGGCGAGGAGGGGGGTGGTGTGGTATGTCATGGCAATAGAATTGTGATTGTTGCCTGAGAAAGAGCAACCATCGTGCCAATCCCGAATGACCATCCCTGATGGGGGGAGTCTAACTTGCGGCCCATGGCGGTACCGGAACGGAAAATGGGCGTAGCGGAATTCCTCGCTGGCGCAGCGGAGGAGGGGGCCCTGCTCCTCGATGTCCGGTCCCCGGGTGAGTATGCCGAAGCCCACATTCCGGGCGCGCTTTCGTTTCCCTTGTTCAGCGACGCGGAGCGCGCAGAAGTGGGCACCCTCTACAAGCAGGTGGGCCGGGAAGAGGCCGTGGAGAAGGGGTTGGAGATCATCGGCCCGCGCATGGCCGAAACGGTACGCCGGGCCAAGGCCCTCTTCGGTGCGGAACCCGACCGTCGGCCCATCCACATGTACTGTTGGCGGGGTGGGATGCGCTCCGGATCCATGGGGTGGTTGCTGCGCACGGCGGGCCTGCCTGTGGTGCTGCTGGAGGGTGGCTACAAGGCCTACAAACAGACCCTGCCGGAATTCATGGGCCGCCCATGGCCGCTCGTCCGCATTGGGGGCTACACGGGTTCCGCCAAGACCGCCGTCCTGCACGCCCTCGCCGAGCGTGGGGAGCAGGTTGTGGACCTCGAAGGGCTCGCTCGGCACTTCGGTTCCGCCTTCGGCAACCTCGAACGCCATGCCCAACCTTCATCCGAGCATTTCCGGAACCTGCTGGCCGAGGCGCTAGGTCAGCTGGATGCGGGCCGGCGCATCTGGGTGGAGAACGAAAGTCGAAGGATTGGCCAGGTACACCTGCCGGAACCCTTCTACCAACGGATGATCGACTGTCCAGCCATGGAAATGCTGCGCAGTGTGGACGACCGGGTGGAGCACCTCGTGGACATGTACGGTGCCTTCGACATCGACCTGCTCCGCCACGGCTTCGAGGCGATCCGGGCCGAATTGGGCGGTCAGGAAACGGAGGAGGCACTCGGCGCATTGGACCGGGAGGACCTGGCCAAGGCCGCCCGCATCGCGCTGGACTACTACGACCGTACTTACGAGCATGGCCTGCGCAAACGCGCGGGCGACCGCAGGCATCCGGTGGAGTGCGCTGGTCTTTCCCTTGACGCGTGTGCGGACCGGCTGGTGAACCATGCCGAGGAGCTGAGCTTCTGAGCCAACTTTGTGCCCATGGAAAAGGAACCCATCCGGCTGACACAGTACAGCCATGGCGCCGGTTGCGGCTGCAAGATTGCCCCTGGTGTCCTCGACCGCATCCTTGCCCAGCTCGGCGCCCAGGCCGATGATCCAAGGCTCCTCGTGGGCCATGGCGCCCGTGATGATGCAGCGGTCTACGACCTCGGTGATGGCACCGCGGCTGTTTCCACGACGGATTTCTTCATGCCCATCGTGGACGACCCCTTTTCCTTCGGGCGCATTGCTGCGGCCAACGCCATCAGCGACATCTACGCCATGGGCGGCAAGCCGTTGATGGCCATTGCCATTCTCGGTTGGCCCGTGGACAAGCTCGCGCCGGAGGTGGCAGGACAGGTGCTCGAAGGCGGGCGTTCCATCTGCGCGGAAGCGGGCATCGCCTTGGCAGGCGGACACAGCATCGATTCTCCCGAGCCCATTTTCGGCCTGGCGGTAACCGGGCGTGTGGACATCGCCCGCCTCAAGCGGAACGGTGGAGCGCAGGTGGGTGACCTCCTCTTCCTCTCCAAGCCACTCGGAGTCGGCATGGTCACGACCGCGCAGAAGAAGGGGTTGGTGGAGGCCGCGCACCTCGAAGCCGCCGCGGCCAATATGATGCACCTCAACAGCGTGGGGGCAGCGTTGGGGCTGCTCGATGGGGTAAACGCCATGACGGACGTGACCGGTTTCGGCTTGGCGGGCCATGGATTGGAAATGGCCCGCGCCACCGGGGTCGACCTCGTCTTCAGCGCTGATGCGCTGCCCACTTTAGATCGCGATGGCCTGCGGGCGTACCACGCGGCGGGATGCATTCCCGGCGGCACCCGGCGCAACCAGGCGAGCTATGGAGCGGATCTTGATACCGAAGGGGTATCCGATTTCGACCGCGACCTGCTGTGCGATCCGCAAACCAGCGGTGGACTTTTGATTTCAGCCGCACCGTCGGTGAAGTCGGAGGTCGAGGGCGTGCTGGAACAGGCCGGCTGCTTCGCCCAACCGGTAGGTGAAGTGCTTTCGGGTAAGGGGCGCGTTCGCTTGCAGGCATGAAAAAAGGCGCCGAAGCGCCTTTTCCAACGAAAGCGGGGTATTCCTCAGTCGAGACTGCAGCTGCCGCCGGCCAGTTGGGCCACGGCGTCGCTCGCGGTGCAGGCCGCCTCGAATGCTTCCAAGTCGTCTCCTGAGCATCCTTCGCAGGTGGTCGTCGTGGTCTCACCGGCGATTTCACAGGTGCAGGTGGAGTCCTTGCTGCAGGAGGCCAGGCCGAGGACGAGCGCGAAAAGCGCGATGGTGGGCAAGTATTTCATGGTGAATCTTTTGTGACAAGGTAACGCCGCTTTTGGGCTTGGATTGTCCTTGCGGAAACAATGTTCGGGTCAGCGCAAGCGGGCCGTCACCCAGCCTTCGAGCACGGCCACGTGGGGCAGTGTTCCAGCGAGCAGAAAGCTCAGGGCCGCGTGTTCGTTGAGCCAGCCCTCGTGTGCTGTCCAGAGGATGCCCGCCGCCATGAGGGTGAAGACGGCGGTGAGCGGCAGGCTACGCAGGTAGAAGTCCTTGAAGTCCTTGGTCAGGCTCTGTCTTTCCTTGAATTCCTCGAAGAAGGCTTCCCGCGCATGGCCCAGGGCGAAGTAGAGGGCGAAGGCGAGCAGAAGGTCGTGTACAAACCAGGCCACCATCACCCCCGCGAGGACCAGCAGACCATTTCCCCAAGTCCTATGGAGGACGGCGGCGAGCAGGAGTGCCGATGCCGAAGCCAAGTGGAAGGGGAGAAAGTGAACGCGGTAGGTGGTCGAAAGGGTCCAGCCAAATTGTTCCAGGACGACCAAGGCATCCGGACGCAGGACGAGTGGTGCCAACAGAATCAAACCCAACGTTGTGCCGGCCAGCGCATCCGGAGCGGCGCCTCCCACCTTGCGCATGGCGTCGACCCGCAAGTGGGACATCCCGAAATGGTGGGCGCTTACCAGCAGGAACAGGCCCAGCATGATGGCAGGGGCCCATAGGAAGGCCAGCCAGCAAACGCCGATGGCCCCCACGTAGGGGAGGGCAAAGGATTGCCTGAGCGGGCCTTCCGGATCGCCGTGCATGTGGGCGTGCAGGATGTGGTCCAGGGCGCCGTGCTGTATGCCCACCCCAAGGATGAGCAGGACGGCCAGCGGAGTCTGGGCGGCG
>CALKUW010000161.1 GCA_937996585.1 uncultured Flavobacteriales bacterium | reverse complement strand
TTTTCGCCTTGCCTTTGATGATTTCCTGAGCGCGCCCCCAATCCATATCGAGGATTTTCTCCCCAACCGGGATGCGCACGGATTTTTTGTCGGAAATCAAGTAGTACTGACGGCCCTTCAGGCGAATGGTCCATTTCTCATCCTCGGCAAACGCCTTGATGATGCCCGCCTTCAATTCCTCCACGCGGGCCCAGTCGATGTTTTCGACTTCTTCGCCCTTGGGAATCTTGACGTTGTCTTTGCCTGCTTTGATGTAAGGCCCCCAGCGCCCCATGATGATGCGGGTGTCGGGATCCTCGTCAAAGGTCTTGAGCAGGGCCTTGGCATCGGCTTCCCGCTTGGCCCGGATCATCTCGACGGCATAGTCGAGGGGAATGTCGTAGGGCGTGTATTCGCTGTCCTTGGGGATGCTCACGAATTTCCCATCGTGGCGCACATAGGGGCCGAAGCGACCGATGGCGGCAACGACTTTTTTGTCCTCAAACGTGCCGAGGTCGCGGGGCAGTTCGAACAACTTGAGCGCTTCCTCCAGGGTAATGCCCTCGAGGGTCTGACCCTTGAGCAGGGAGGCGAAGCGCTTCTCTTCGTCATCGGGAGCACCAATCTGGGCCAGGGGACCGTAGCGCCCAATCCTCACCAGCACCATCTTGCCGGAAGCGGGGTCCACGCCGAGTTCGCGTTCTCCGCTCTCGCGGTCGGCGTTCTCAGTGGTGTCCAGGATCTGGGCATTGAAGGGGGTGTAGAAGGCCTTCACCATGCGCTGCCAATCGTCTTTGCCGGCTGCGATGTCGTCAAATTCCTGTTCCACCTTGGCGGTGAACTGGAAGTCCATGATGGACGGGAAGTGCTTCTGAAGGAAGTCGGTGACCACATTGCCGATGTCCGTGGGGAACATCTTGTTGCGCTCGGATCCGGCCATCTCCTTTTCGGTGGTGCCGTGGACGCTGCCGTCGGGTTGCAAGATGAGCGAACGGTATTCGCGTTCGGTGCCCTCGCGGTCCTCCTTGACCACGTATCCACGCTTCTGAATCGTGGCGATGGTGGAAGCGTAGGTGGACGGACGTCCGATCTGCAGTTCCTCGAGCTTCTTTACAAGGGCGGCTTCGCTGAAGCGCGCCGTGGGCTTGGTGAAGCGTTCCATGGCGGTCATGCCCTTGAGGTCGAGCGGGGCACCCTGTTCCATCCGGGGCAGCATGCCGCGGTCCTCCTTCTCCTCATCCGTTCCCTCGAGGTAGATCTTCATGAAGCCGTCGAATTGGATGGCCTCGCCTTTGGCGACGAGCATCTCCTCCCGGCCGGGGAGGTGGATGTCGACCGTGGTCCGCTCGATGATGGCATCGGCCATCTGGCTGGCCAGGGTGCGCTTGAAGATCAGCTGGTAGAGGCGCTGTTCGTCGGATTCACCGGACACCTCCGTGCGGGACATGTCGGTGGGGCGGATGGCCTCGTGTGCTTCCTGTGCGCCGGCGTTCTTGGTTTTGAACGTGCGCAGTTCGTGGTATTGCTCGCCGTAGGTGCCGACGATGTGGTCGCGGGCGCCGTCAAGGGCGACGTCGGACAGGTTGGTGGAATCCGTCCTCATGTAGGTGATGCGTCCGGCTTCGTAGAGGCGCTGGGCGACCTGCATGGTGCGGGAAACGCTGAAGCCCAATTTCCGAGCGGCTTCCTGCTGGAGTGTCGAGGTGGTGAACGGGGCCGTGGGCTTCCGCTTCGTGGGCTTGCGTTCGACGCGGTCGGCCTTGAGGTCGGCGCCGTGGGCGGACTTCAGGATGGCCTCTGCCGTATCCGGGTCGCCGATGCGCTTGTTGAGTTCGGCCTTGAAGGCCTGACCCGCAGTGGCGAGCTGGGCCGATACCTTATAGTAACCCTCAGGTTGGAAGGCGAGGATCTCGCGTTCCCGGTCCACGATCAGCCGGACCGTCACGCTCTGGACACGACCGGCCGAGAGGGAGGGGCGGACCTTCTTCCACAGGACCGGTGACAATTCGTAACCCACAAGCCGGTCGAGGACGCGGCGGGCTTGTTGGGCCATGACCAGGGGCATGTTGACCTGGCGCGGATTCTCGATGGCCTTGAGGATGGCCTTCTTGGTGATTTCGCTGAACACGATGCGCTTGGTCTTCTGCTCGGGCAGCTGGAGTGCTTCCTGCAGGTGCCAACTGATGGCCTCTCCCTCGCGGTCTTCATCCGTCGCGAGCCAGACGACTTCGGCGGATTTGGCGAGTTTCTTGAGTTCACTGAAGCGTCCCTTGTCCGCGGTCAATTCATATGTAGGCATGAATCCGTTGTCCACGTCCACGGACAATTGTCCACCGGGCAGGTCCCGGATGTGGCCATAGCTGGAGCGGACGACGAAGTCGCCACCGAGGTACCCTTCAATGGTCTTGGCCTTGGCGGGTGACTCAACGATCACAAGGTTTTTTCCCATGGTTCAGCGTGTTCGGGTCGGCAAAGGAAAACACAAACTTTGGTTTCCCGCTGCGGCAGGGGTCTACTTGTCATGTACTTGAAAGGTTGCGTTCGTGAACGCCGTAGGCGGGGGAAATTTTGGCGAGGCCCGACTGACACGTTGTCAGGTTTGGGGCTAATTTTGCCTTCCCCCAATCGTAAGCGCATGAGACCCGGCAACCACACCATCGACGAATCCCGCCAGGGCGAGGCCCTGGAATCCAGTGCCGTGGGTGGGCGCAAGCTGTACCTCGAGAGCTACGGCTGCCAGATGAACTTCAGCGACAGCGAGATCGTGGCGAGCATCCTCGCCGAGGCAGGCTACGCCACGACCAAGAACGAGGGGGAGGCCGACTTGATCCTGCTCAACACGTGTTCCATCCGGGACAACGCCGAGCAGCGCATCCGCCACCGCTTGCAGCACCTCAAGGGGGGCAAGCGCAACAATCCGAAATTGAAGGTGGGCATCCTCGGCTGCATGGCCGAGCGCCTCCGGGACCAGCTGCTCGAGGAGGAGAAGCTCGTCGACCTGGTCGTCGGTCCGGACGCCTACCGTGACCTGCCTCGCCTCGTCGATGAGGTCGAGGGCGGGCAGAAGGCGGTCAACACCCTGCTCAGCCGGGAAGAAACCTACGCCGAGATCCAGCCGGTCCGCCTCGACGACAAGGGGGTGACGGCCTTCATTTCCATCATGCGGGGTTGCGACAACATGTGCAGCTTTTGCGTCGTGCCGTTCACCCGGGGCCGGGAGCGGAGCCGCGACCCGCAGAGCATCGTGGCCGAGGCCCGCGACCTGTTTGCCAAGGGCTACCGCGAGGTGACCCTGCTCGGACAGAACGTGGACAGCTACAAGTGGAACGTCGACGCCAAGGGCACCGTGAAGGACGAGGGGCAACCGGTCGTCCGCTTCGCCCAGCTGATGGACCTGGTCTCCGACGTGGACCCCGATTTGCGTGTGCGCTTCTCCACTTCGCATCCGAAGGACATGACCGATGAGGTGCTCGAGGTGATGGCCCGCAAGGACAACCTCTGCAAGTACATCCACCTGCCGGTCCAGAGCGGCCACAGCGATGTGCTCAAGCGGATGAACCGCGGCTACACCCGCGAATGGTACCTCGACCGGATTGCCGCGATCCGCCGCATCATGCCGGACTGTGCGATCAGCACGGACGTCATCGCGGGCTTCTGCGGCGAGACGGTGGAGCAGCACGAGGCGACGCTCAGCCTGATGCGCGAAGTGCGCTACGAGATGGCCTTCATGTTCAAGTACAGCGAGCGTCCCCGCACGCTGGCCGAGCGCAAGTTCGAGGACGATGTGCCGGAGGAGGAGAAGGGCCGCCGCCTCACCGAGATCATCCAGCTTCAGCAGGAGCACAGCAAGGAGCGGACCGCTGCCCAGTGCGGCCGGATCTACCGCGTGCTGGTGGAGGGCCCGTCCAAAAAGAACGCCGAAGAGTTCCAGGGCCGGAACACCTACAACACGATGATCGTCTTCCCGAAAGGCGATGTCCAGCCCGGTCAATACCATTACGTGCGGACCACCGAGCACACC
>CALKUW010000160.1 GCA_937996585.1 uncultured Flavobacteriales bacterium | reverse complement strand
GAGACGAATGCGGTGACCTGGTCTGCGTAGCTGAGGTCGGTGGCCCCAAGGCTGCAGTTGTCGTCGAAGGAAGCGGTGGCTTCGGCTACCCCTGAGAGGTCGGCATAGCAGTCCGCATCGACGTACACGGTCTCATCCGCGGGGCAGGTGAGCGCGATGGTGGGCGGGGTGTTGTCCGCCACATGGATCGTCTGCGTGCAGGTGGCATCTGCGGCGTGGTTTCCGCACTCGTCGCTGGCGGTTGCCGTCCATGTGCGCGTGATGGTGTAGCACCCATCGGAGACGAATGCGGTGACCTGGTCTGCGTAGCTGAGGTCGGTGGCCCCAAGGCTGCAGTTGTCGTCGAAGGAAGCGGTGGCTTCGGCTACCCCTGAGAGGTCGGCATAGCAGTCCGCATCGACGTACACGGTCTCATCCGCCGGGCAGGTGAGCACGATGGTGGGCGGGGTGTTGTCCTCGACGTGGATCGTCTGCGTGCAGGTGGCGTCTGCCTGGTTCCCACAAGCATCGCTGCCCGTGGCGGTCCAGGTCCGGATGAAGGTGTAACATCCCGCACTAGCCCCCGGGGTGTATACCGGATCGCCGTCAGAATAAGAGAGCGGGTCGAGCTGGGCACTTGGATCGCACAGGTCGTCAATGTCCGCTGTGGCATACCCCGTTACTTCGGGGTCTGTATCTGCCATGCAATCGGCATCGCTGTATACGGTCGCTTCGGGCGGGCAGGAAATGGTCACCGTGGGCGGTGTGTTATCCGTGACGGTGATGGTCTGATGGCAGTAGACCGTTTCCTCGTTGGAACCCCAATCGATGGTGTCCGCCACCGCTATGACGCCTTCAAACGTGCGGAGGATGGTGGTGACACACCCATCTGAGCTTACGGAATCTGAATAGCCCCAAGTAATCTCGACACCGCATCCGTCCCCACCGGGGCCGGTGCAGCAATCACCCGAAATCGTGGGAGCGCCATTGTAGGTCACGGCCGTATCAGCCGGGCAATCGAGTTCAACGTCTGCCGGGCAATGAACGGTACAGGAGCAAGTCTGTCCATTGCAATTCGGGTGGACCAGTTCACCTTCGTTTTCATCTCCACCGACGAAGTTCTCATTGATAAGGGTCAATCCTACAACGTAGAAATCGAGGTCCGCACTGGGCATGCATCCACCGATTACGTCATTGGCTTCATCCACCAATGCGCCCACATCGTAGCCCGCATAGTCAGGGTTGGTGAACACGAGATCGGCCAAATTCACGTCGTCCTCACCGAAATCCTCATCGTTGAGGTCGAAAGTGATGTTGACGAGGCAGGCGAGCAGCTGACCTGCAAATACGTTGTCATTGCATTCGGGATCCGTCTGCGTATCGATGAGCAGGGCCTGGGTTCCTCCGCAAGAGAGAAAATCCTTGACTGCATCTGCGCTGGTGAACAGGAAGAACTCACCATCCTCACATCCGATGGTAGCCCCATCTGGGAATGCAGCATCGAAATTGTCCTGGAGGTAGCAACCGGGATTGTTCCCCCGGCATCGATTTCCCCAACCACCCATGGTTTGGGTCCTCAACTGGACATCACAAGGTTCAGCCGGGCCACACAACCATTCGATGACCGTGGAATCCTGGTTTGATGGAAGCATGAGGGCGGACGAGCCCGAAGCATGAAACGGAAGACAAAAACAAGCAGAACAAACTGCAGTGACAATGGTCACGAAAGCATTGGAATGAAGCATGAGGCTTTGGTTAGAAAGCGCAAACTCCAATAATGCTCGTCAATAATCCGTCAAGTGTGTCAGAAGCCGATAATCTACCAATCTATGGTTCAAATAAGTCGTGCAGCATATTCTGTCCATCCACTTGGAGGCGTGATCATGAAGCGGTGAATCAGGAAATCGGAGCCTTGTTCTCTGATCAGCCGCCGAGGCGTTCCGCGATGAGGCGCTGGGCTTCGGGGAGCAGGTAGGGGCCGAGAACGGTGAAGATGTGCCGGAGTCCCTTCAGCCTGAGTTCGACGTTTTCGGTCCCGGGATACTTCTTGCGGGAGAAGTCCAGCCAGTAACGCCCGATGACGAGGATGATCTCGGACAGGTCTTCCATTTCCGCAGGGCCCATTTCGAGCAGTCCATGCTCCCGGGCGTGGCGGATGCGGCCTTCCGTCCATTCGTCGAGGAAGCCATTGATGAACAGGGTGACCTGCAGGGCGGGCTCGTCAGCATCGAGCACGGCCGCGAAATCATCGCGCAGGATGTACCGGAAGTCCCAGATCACGTCATACGAGGCGAAGATGCCCGCGATGATGGTCTCCAAATCTGTGGAGTCGGCGTCGATGTTGGTTCCTTCGAACACCTGTTGGAGAAGCTCGATGTGGGCGGTGAGGATGTCCTTTTTGGTGCGGAAGTGATACCAGAGGGAGCCCTCGAGCACGCCGGCCCGTTCGGCGATGGAGGCCGTGGTGACCGCCCCGAATCCGCGCTCGTTGAACAGCACGAGGCTGGTCTCGAGCAGCCTGTCGCGCGTTTTTGACGAGAACCGGTCAAGCGTGCCGGCGGTCAGCAGACCGGAAGCGGCATCAGTCATGCGAAAGGCTGGCCTTCATGCCTTCTGGCACGCGCGGATTCATCACCATGAACCAGAGCGGCGGAACGAAGCTCAGGAGGATGGAGGCGGGATAGCCGAGTGGAAGGGTCGGACTCTCCTCGTGGCTGTCCAACACCTGGTACTTCTTCGTGGACTTGTAGTGGTGGTCGCTGTGTCGGGTGAGCTCGTACAACGTGATGCGGCCGATGTTGAAGTTGGAGTTCCACGAGTGGTGCGGGCGGACAATCTCGTAGCGGCCCGAGGCCGTCTTCAACCTGAGCAGCCCGTAGTGCTCGATGTAGTTGATGCACTCGAGGAAAAGGAAGGCGATGACCCCCACCGTGATGGCGAACAGCAGCCCCGTCATTCCGAACAGCAGGAAGACCCCGAACAGGTAGGCCGGCTGGATGAGGTGATACCACAGCATGTCGTTCTTCACCGAGAAGAAGGACAGGTTCTGTCGCTTCAGCAGATCCATCTGGATCCGCCAGGCACTTACGTACTGACGGGTAACCGACGTGAACCAGAAGCCATAAACGGTCTGGTTGTAGCGGGCCGTGGCGCCGTCCTCGGGCGTGGCCACGCGCAGGTGGTGACCGTAATTGTGCTCGATGAAGAAGTGCATGTACAGGCAGGGCATGTACAGCAGCTTGCTCATGAGGCGTTCAACCAGCGGCTTCCGGTGGCCGAGTTCGTGGGCGACGTTGATGCCGTTGGTGGCGAGGAGGATGCCACCGGAGAGGGCCAGTCCAATCAGTTCGTAGGTCTCAAAGGTTCCCTTCTGCACCACGCCCAATCCAAAGGCGAGCAGCCCGAAGACAATGGGGACGTTGAGGTACAGCATCGCGTCGAAGATCCATTTGGTCTTCTTGTACGAGGCGTCATCGTCGTCGAGGTTGTCCGTCGTCTCCCCCGTGATGACGTCGAGGATGGGAATGATGAGGAAGGCATAGAACACCGAGGTGTAGGTCCAGATGCCCTCTGCTGTAAAGGACAAGTAAACCGACAACGGTATGGTGTAGGCGAAGAGGTATTTGAGGTCTTTCAAAATCAGGTCATTGAGATTTTGGGTAAACACCCAACTCTGCAAAGTAGCACCGATTTGGGTGATTACCCAAGCCCCAGCTGAAGCCGTTTTTCTGATGTCAGGCGAATGTGTGGATGGTGTTCCTTTGGTGGCGCGCGGCACACTTGGCCGCCCCCTCGGAGCGATGAATGACCTGCTGACCACTTCTTTCGACATCGGGCACCACACCTTCACCGTCTTTGACCTCGTGGAGGTGGTGGGGGTGATCTTCCTGGCCCGGGTCATCCTGGCCCTGTTGCGCCGTGCGCTGAGAAGAGCGGAACGGTTCTCCAAGCTCGACGAGGGCAAGCGTTTCATCGTGCACCGAATGGTGTCCTCCCTGGTCTGGACGTTTGCCACCCTGTTCGTCCTGTCCGTGCTCGGCTTGGACCTGACCGCGGTCTGGGCGGGTTCCGCCGCCCTCCTTGTGGGCGTGGGCATAGGGCTTCAAGGCTTCTTCAATGACGTCATCAGCGGTTTCGTCCTCTTGTTCGAAGGGGGGGTAGCCGTGGGCAACATCCTCGAAGTGGACGGCGAGCTCGTGCGGGTGGAGCGGATTGACCTCCGGTCAACACGGGTAATCTCGGTCAAGGGCGAACTGCTCGTCCTGCCCAATGCCAAGGTCGCAGGCGATGCCGTCATCAACTTGAGCCAAGGAGGGGCATCCATCCGCATCGAGGTCGGCGTCGGCGTGGCCTATGGCAGCGATGTGGAACTGGTGCAGCGCCTGTTGCTCGAGGCCATGACCGAGCAGCCGGAGGTGCTCAAGCAGCCCGCACCCGCTGCATTCTTCCAGGATTTCGGGGATTCGTCCCTCGATTTCAGCGTCTTCGGCTGGCTCGACCACAGCTGGGACCGCATGGCCATCAAGAGCCGGGTCCGACAATCCATCGATGCCAAGTTCAGGCAGCACGGAATCAACATCCCCTTCCCGCAGCGCGACCTGCACGTGATCGACCACAGGCAGGAAGCCTGATTCGGTTTGCCCACTGGCTCCTTTGCTGTCAAGCGGTACGGAATATTCTGACGAGACTGTGGGAAGCAAGCTGAAGGATGTGGCTCGAGGTCCGGGATACTTTGCCATCCCTAAAAACCACATCACATGCTCAATTTCTATTCGTACAGCACCCGCATGGTGAACACCCGCCGTGGGGTGATGGAATGCCTCGAGTCCGCCGTGGGCGCGGACACCTCGAAAATTGACCTGCTCATCTGGCACGCTTCCATCGGCCATGATTTCCAGGACCTGGTGGACGCTTCCCGTGAATTGGCACCGCAGGCCCGCGTGGTGGCCGCCTCCAGCTGCGGCGTCGTCGGACGCGAAGGCGTGAGCGAATCCATGAAGGACATCGCACTGATGGCGGTCGAGGGCAAGGAATTCGCCATCGCCCACTGTGACGACCTGAACGGCCGGAACGCCTATGTCAAGTGTGCGGAGATGGCACAGTCGCTCAAGGAGCAAGATCCGAACGTGACCATGGTGTACTTCCTCGGTTCCGGCATCGATACCGCCAACGACCGCTGCATCGAGGCGCTGGAGGATGTCCTCGGCAAGGACGTCACCATTTTCGGTGCCACCTCTTCCGACAACATGAAGGGCATGGTCAATTACCAGGCCGTCGACGAAAAGGTCATGGAGCACGGCGCCTACATCGTGGGCTTCAGCGACCCGACCCTCAAGGTGGAGACCCAGGCGACGCATGGTTTCGTTGCCGTGGGCGAACCCATGGTGGTCACCAAGTCCGACGGTTACCTCATTCAGGAACTGGATGGCCAGCCGGCTTGGGAGACCTATACGGAGCGGCTGGGCCTGACGGCTTCCGCGGAGCCCGGCGACACCATTCCCATCGGCGCCCTCGCTGAAGCACTGCCTGCCGAAGCCGCGCAGGAGTACGGAAATGACCACATCCTGCGGGCCGTTACCCACCGCAAGGGCCATGAGATGCAATACGCGACCGAGATCGAGGAAGGCACCAAACTCTGGCTGACCAAGCGAGATGAGCCGCTCATCTTCAGCGAGATGGACCGCATCGTGCGCGACATCATCGACCGCATGGGCGGCCGGACCCCCGTCGCTGTTTTCCACGCGGATTGCCTCGCCCGCGGGCGCTTCCTCTTCAACCGCATCATCAAAGAAGAGCTGGTGGGCAAGATGCAGTTTCCCTTCTGCGAGAACGGAGCCTGCCCGCCCTGGCTCGGGATGTACGGGTTCGGTGAATTTGCCCGGCTCGGTGGCGAGAACGAATACCACAATTACACCACCGCCCTCTACGTCCTCTACCGATGATGTGACCGCCCAACCCTGTCAAATTGCCCTCCCAACTCAGCATCGAAGAACTGCAACAGGCCTACCTGGAGTTGCAGTCGCGCGTGACCCGCTTCTCCGCCAAGGAGCAGGAACTGATCAACGTGCGCGATTTGCTGGACCAGGAGTTGCTCGGATACAAGCGGATGAACGCCTTCCATGCGGCGGCCATCGAGCTGGACGACATCCCGAGTCTGCTGGAATTGGTGGCCGAGACGATGGTGGACCTGTTCGATACGGAGGTGGGCTTCGCCTGTTTCCGGAAGTGGGGTGATCCTGACGAGTACCATTGCCACCTCGAGGGTGGGGGCAGCAAGCAAGCCGAAGCATGGCGGTCGGCTTTGAAGGGGGTGTGTGCCCATACTGCGGATGGCGTCGCGCTGCATCATGGACCCGATACTTCGGGGGCACTGCTGGCGGGGCATATGGTGGGCAAGAAGACCCGCCCTGGATCGGGGGTGGAGATGGTGGTGGTGGCCGCCATTTCGAAGGCCAAGCAGGAGATCTATGCGCCGTTCAACGACCGGAAACTGGTCTTGTTCAAGCTGTTCCTCGAGTCCTGCTCCGCCTACCTCGAGAGTATCTCGGCACGCGACAGGATCAACGATCAGCTCGAGACCATCCGAAGGTCCGAAGTGGAGCTGCGCCGGCTTTCCCTGATCGCCACCAACACCCACAGCGGTGTCATCATCACCGATGGGAAGGGCCGCATCGTCTGGGTGAACGAGGCATTCAAGTCCAACACGGGTTACGCGGAAGAGGAAGTCATCGGAAAGAAGCCGAGGGAATTCCTACAGGCGCCTGATCTCAATGACGCGGATACGCTTCATCAGCTCTCGGAAGGCCTGCGCAAGCGCGAGAATGTGAGCGTGGACCTGAAGAACATCCGCAAGGATGGTGAGCTATTCCACATCCGGCTGAACATCTCACCGGTGTTCGATCACGCCGGCCGGCTGGTCAATTTCATCGCCATCCAACAGGACATCACGGCACAAAAGCTCAACGAGGAGCGCATGGTCGAGCAGAACGACGAGCTCACCAAGATCAACAAGGAACTCGACCAGTTCGTCTACAGCATCTCCCACGACCTCCGTGCGCCCCTGTTGTCCATCCAGGGCCTGCTCGGCCTGATGGATGTGGCGGATTGGGACGAGGAGAACCAACAATACGTCAACCTGATCCGGGAGAGCACCGTCCGTCTGGACCACACCATCCTCGAGATCCTGAACTATTCCCGAAACGCCCGACTGGAAGTTCAATTCGCACCATTCAACGTCCGGCAGACCATCGACCACATCCTCGTCGACCTGGGAAGCATGCGGCGCGACGTGGAGACGACCGTGACGTGCAGCGGCTCCGAGGAGGTGGTCCAGGACGAGGTGCGCGTGGGCGTCCTGCTCAAGAACATCCTCGCCAACGCCATCAAATACAGCAGGCGCGGCGGCGGACAGGCCCATGTGAACGTCCGGGTCGATTCCACGCCCCAGGCCGTACAGCTGGTGGTCACCGACAACGGTGAGGGCATAGACAGTGCCCACCTCGACAAGGTGTTCGACATGTTCTACCGGGCCACACGAAGCAGCCCGGGAACCGGACTCGGCCTCTACATCTCGAAGGAGATCACCGACAAGATCGGGGGCACCATTTCATTGGAATCCGAGGTGGGCGTGGGCACCGAGGTCACCATCACCCTTCCACAACATCGCCATGAATCGGTACTTGCTCATTGACGACGACGACATCATCCACTTCATCCACAGGAAGGTCATCACTGCCGCGGATCCCACGGCCGAGGTGATTGCCGTCTTTTCCGTGGAGGAAGGCCTGGCCCACCTTGTCACCAGCGCTCCAGATGCCCTGCCGGACGTCATTTTCGTGGACATCAGCATGCCCATCCTGAGCGGGTTTGACCTGCTCGACACTTTGCAGCAGGACCACCCGGAACTCCACCAGACCTTGTTGGAGGGAAGCCGATTGTTCCTCTTGACTTCGTCCGTAAACCCCAGGGACATGGAGCGGGCAGGTGCGTATCCGCTCATCAGCAAGGTGCTGGCCAAACCCCTCTCCCCGGATGTCCTGAAGACATTGGCATTGAAACGCGCTTCGGAAGGAGCCGGTATATGATGGCAGGAGGCATGGAATGAAAACGCCCCCCGCGGATGAGCGGAGGGCGTTTTGACTTTTCTGATGCCCGGAATCAATTCATGTACAACACCTTTTTCGTGATGACCCCTTGTTCGGTCACCCAGCGGATCTGGTACATGCCGTTTTCGTAGTCCTCGAGAAGGAGGTTTTGCGTGTATACGAATCCGGGGTGGATGACCCCTTCGAAAATTTCCATTACCAGGGAGCCGTCCATCTGGATGAGGTCGATGACGACCCGCACCGGGGCGGACGTCTCAAATTGGATCTGGGTGGCGTGATTCGTAGGGTTGGGCGAAACTCCGAGAATGGTGATGGGGAATTTGTCCTCCAGCTCCTCATCGAGCGAACCTCCAACCGTGAACACCTCCTGCGTCTCAGCATTCTCGCCGTTGGCCTGCTCGGCCACCAAATCGCATGCTTCTGCCGAGGCCACGATGCTGTAAGAGAACATCGTCGTGTTGCAACCGCAGTCGGTGAGGGTGTAGCTGGCGGTGTACTCCCCTGAGGGGCAGCATTCGAGGTCCCCGAACAGGTCGCCACTTCCGAAGAAGTCCATCGCTTGACCATCGTGTGTATAGGTTCCCTGGATGATGAACCACGTGCTGAATCCGTAGTTCTCGTTCGCGTTGTTGGCTCCATCGCCCACTTGGCAACCGAAGTACTGGTTCTGCGGCTGGTGGAACAACTCGAAATCACTTCCCTCATAGGCACCGAAGCCTGTGAGCGTACCGGATTGAAGGATGAAATACATCCAGGATTCGTGGTTGTCGGTGAGGTCCGGGCAATCCAATTTGTAACCGGTCGGGAAGTCCTGGGTGGACCAATCGTTCCAATCGAGTCCCTCACCGAACTGGACGACCAGGTCGAATCCGTCGTCAGGTGAACCGGCCACATGCAAGGTCGCCGTGTAGTTCCAGACGGTATCCCCCTCGTAATTCACCAATCCCGGTTCCGTCAGGTTGAATTCCTTGTCATTGCTTGGAAGGTTGAACAGGCGCATGGCATGCGGAGTGAAACCGGTACAGGTCTCATCCGTTCCCGGCATGGGTTCCGGATCCATGACCGTACAGGCCCCCCCTTCTTCGCCATCGAAATAGAGGGAGTCGCTGAATGACACTTCCAATTCATTGGGGCAGTCGTCATCCCAGGTGATGTCATTGCACGCGTATGACATCAGCATTTGCTCGGTCAGCGTCTCACAGCAGACTTCCACAACCTCACCATCCTCGAGCCCACAGGTGCTCGTGAACACCGGCGGCAATGGGTTGTCGATCGTGATCGTCTGCGTGTGGGCGTAGACATTGCCACTGCAGTCCGTACCCGTGTAGATGTACAGAACCTGACCCTGCGTGGGACATTCCGGGTTCCACAATTCCACGGTGTCCAAGGTGACGGCCACCTCCTCCGGACAATTGTCACCGAACGACACGTCGTATGGGGGCGGCACTTCATCAGGACAACATACCGTCACGTCACCCGGACAGTCATAGCACACGGGAGGCGTTTCATCGATCCAATTCACGGTCCAACTGGCCTCGATTTCGTTCATGCAGTCGTCCACGGCCGTGCACGTCCATGTAGTGCTGTACGGGAAGGGACAGTCATCGTAAGTCACCACCGTCTCATCAGCACAGGTGACAGTCACCTCGGTATCGCAATAATCTTGAGCTTCGGGCGTCATGAAGTCGTATTCATCACCACATTCCAAAGTCATGTCGTCAGGAGCGTCCACGAAATAAGGGGCCGTTACATCGTACACCTCGATGACCTGGACGCAGGAGTCCGCGCTGTGGTTCAAGCATTCATCCGTGGCTTCCACCATCCACGTGCGCTCCACGACATAGCAACCTTGCGGGGAGGCATCGTCACCCACGGGCGGAGTGATCAGGTCGTCCGTGAAGGTGATGACCGTATCGAGCACGCCGCAGTTGTCCGAGACCGCAAATGCAGGCGGCGCTTCAGGCAAGTTCTCCAAATCGGCGCAACTCAAGGACAGGTCTTCGCAGGTGAGGCTGATCACGGGTCCGATGGTATCCTGGACGGTGTAGGTGTGCGAACAACTTGAGAACAGTGTATCCCCGCACCAATGGACCATTCCGGTGTACGTGCGCTCTACGGTGAAGCAATGGGGACCGGCGTATTCGATGGTGTTTTCCTCGTAGGTGATGGAAGGTTCAGGTTGCGCGCCCTCGATACAGGGCAGGTCGAGCTCATACTCCACACCGATGTCGGAAAGGTCGACGTCACAGTTGGCATCGGCCCAATACGTCTCGGAACCCAGGCAGGTCAATGTGAAGACAGGTTCGCCATCGACCAGGATGGGAATGGTCTGGACGATGGTGTCATTGTTCAAGCAGTCATCCGAGACGATCCACGTGGCCGTCAGGTTGCCTCCGCATCCGCTGGGGTTGAGGCTGACCTCGCGGGTCAATGTCCATGCTACCTCGGAATCGCAATTGTCCGTGATGTCGGCGATGGCGAAATCCATGAAGTCGTCAGCGGCCATGTTCTCGTACAAGTCCACCTCGGCGCATGGGATGGTGACGTCAAGTACTTCGACCACAGGCGGCAATGCATCTTCGACTGTGATGTTCTGCTGGCAATGGACGCTGTCCTTGTTGGTGCACCAGTCTTCCGCGACGATGGTCCATGTGCGCGTGAATGTGTAGCAGCCTTCGGGGTTGGCGTCGTCCGCAATGCCAGTGAAAACAGCCGGTGAATCCTGGTAATAGACGGTGTCGATGACCGGCATCGGGTCACAATCGTCATGGACCATGAACGAGGGTGCACCCAGCGCTGCTGTATCCGTTGGGGCGTTGCAATCCGCATCGGACATCAAAGTGGCATCATCAGGACAGACGACATCGATGGTGGGGGGATTCGTGTCCGTCACATGGATGTACTGCTCGAAATCGGTGGAGTTGCCGCAGTCGTCCCATGCGCGATAGGTGCGGAACAAGGAGAACGGACACGCGCCACTCACTTCGTCTTCGTCGATGATCTCGAGCCTGACCTCCGAATCACAATTATCGGAAGCCGACACCAGCACGCTGTCCTCGAACATCGTCCAATCGCCGCAGTCGATGGTCAACACGGCATCGCCTGTGATGACCGGATCTATGGTGTCGTTGACCTGGAAGACGTGGTAACAGGTGTCCTGTCCTATGTTCTCACAGAGGTCCGAGGCGAAGGTGATCCACCTGCGGGTGAAGGTGAAGCACCCCTCAGGGGAGCTGTCATCGGTTGACCCGGTGTAGACGGTATCGAAGTCGAAATAGTAGAGCGAGTCCACTTGTGGATAGGGATCGCAATCCTCCAGTTCCCAATCCGGCAGGATGAGCGGCACGTCAAATGCGCAATCTGCATCGACATACAGGTCCATGGTGTCCGGGCAAAT
>CALKUW010000159.1 GCA_937996585.1 uncultured Flavobacteriales bacterium | reverse complement strand
AGGTTGCGCCCGAAGATGGGGGCGTACACGAAGGATGCATCGTACAGCGGATCATCCGCCACAGGACCACCCGAAAGGGTCTGCACATCCCCCGGGCCGCCGGAATAATCCATGCCGACAATCGGCTCGGCCTGACGGTAGTTCGTCACGTTCTCGATGCCCACATAGATCTGCTGGCCTTCATCGAAGTCACGGCTGATCTGGACGTTCCCCGTCACGAAGGTGGGCGCCTCCTCAGGCCTGTCGTACCCCGGGTCCACCCCGGACTGGTCATCGTACCTCGTCCATGGCAACCGCTGCGGACCGGTCACCTGGAAGGTCACGTCCGCGCGCCATTGACGGCCCTTTTCATCCATTCGGGATCCATAAGCGATGGTGGTGAACCCCCGATGCCGTGCGACGAATGGATCCTGGCGGTAACCACCATATCCATCAAGACTGTCGGGGTCGTAATCGCTGCTCGCATCCACCAGGCGGTAGGCCAACGTGATGTCCAGGCGCCTCGTCCAGTCCCACCAGAATTCGGCCTGCACGCTCCGGGATTGGCTCATGCCCTGCCGGACGCTGGCCTGCCCAGGCTCATCGAGGTCCACGAAGACCCTGTTGCTGAAATCGACCCGATAACCATCGAGGCTGAAGCTCGCTTCGCGGAAGCCCAGATTGAACTTGGTCAACAGGTTCAGTCCCATGTTCCAACTCTCCTCGGGCCTCAATCCCCTGAACGGGTCAACGCTGCCGGCCTCGGGAAAGATCCAGCGGCGATTCGAAGCCCAAACGCCGGCGAATTCCGCCAACGGGACAGCGGTGCGCCACCCCTTGCCTGCTGCCGCCTTCAAGGTGATCGCGTCCGTCACGGACCAGCGCGCATTCAGGCGGGGCGTCACGAATGTCCCGAACGTGTCATGCATGTCCGTGCGCAGACCGAGGATAACGTCCCAACGCTCGCGCTTGACCGTCCATTCGACGAAAGCCCCGGTGACGACCTCACTGCGCTCGACCGGCGTACCGTCCACACCGACACTGTCCGGGAACGCATCCGACTGGAGGATCGCCTGGCTGTACCGGTCCGACTTGGCCGAAATGCCCATCACAAGGTCATCTCCACGTCCGGTGGCCCTCTGGTACAGCAGGTTCACCCGAGCAAACTGCTGATCCGCGATGTAGGAGCGATAAGGGCCAAAGGTCAATTCCTGGTCGTGGCTGCCCAGGGTCACCTGGCTTCCAAGACTGCGCCCATCATCACCGGGAAACACATAGCCCGTCTTGCCGGTGAAGGTCACCCGATCCACCAGCTGATCCGCCATCCACAGCCCATCGGTCCCAGCATCCAACAAGGGCAACTGGCCAGCCTGCTTCTCCTGCGAGACCGCCGTGACCGCGTATTCACCCCGCATGCCGCGGTCTCCCGTGAACTGCCAATCCGAACGCAGCACAACATCCTTGGACAGGGCGTTGTCCTGGAAACCATCAGCATTCCCGTCATTGATGCGGTCAGCCCACTCACCGTGCGTCAGCAAGGCCGTCTTCCATCGGCGCGAGACGTCATGCCTGCTGACCGTATTCAGCTCGTAACGTCCGGCTCGGTTGAGGAATCCATTGACGACCAACTGGTCCTCCAGGTCAGCATTGCGCAGGGCCACATTGATCTGGCCCGTCATGCTCTCGTGCCCGAGGGTCACGGAACCCGCCCCCTTTCCGATGTGGATCTGGTCGACCCACTCGCCCGGGATGAATTTCATGCCCTGCAAGATGTTCAGGCCGCGTGCCCCCGGCATGTTGTCGAACATAATCTGGGTGTACTTGCCGTCCAAACCGAGCATGCGGATCTGCTTGGTCCCCGTCACGGCGTCGGTGAAACTGGCATCCACCGCTGCATTGGTCTCGAAAGCCTCGCTCAGGTTGCAACACGCCGCCCGGCAGAGCTCGTCCCTTCCAAGGGACTGGACCACCAGCGGGTCCAGAAGGCTCACGGACGTCGTTGGGCCCTTGGCCACAACCTGTGCCTCGTTGAGTTGGAATCCCTCCCCCAAGGGAATCTCCACATAGGACTGTCCGATGAACGGCAGTTCCACGGTGGTCATCCCAATGAAACTGGCCACCAAGGTGTCCCCTTCGACACCCTCCAACCGGAAGAACCCGTGGGCATCCGTGGCCGTGCCCTGGCCCGTGCTCTTCCACACGACATACGCACCCGGCAGGGGCAGCCAATTCTCCTCCTCATGGCCCTCACCCGGGCCATGGTCATGACCGGTGTGGTCGACCTGGTCCTTAGAAAACACCTTGCCCTTGACGGTCAGCGTTTCCTGCGCGGACACCGTCAGCGTCAACAACACCGCAGTGGCGGCAAGAACCAATGAAGTGGCGCGGTGCATCAGCGACGGTCGTCGTCCTCGTCCTCGCCGTGGTCGTGGTCGTGGTCGGAATGCTTCTCACGGTCGGAACACCCCTGACAACCCGTTCGGTAAAGGCAGCAAGCCGCCAATCCATTGTAAGCCTCATCAGTTGCCGTGAACAATTCCGTGTCGTGACCGGCATCGGCTACGAGCTGCTGGATCCGCTCCTCAGAAATCTTCTTCGGCTTGTAGACCACCATCGCCTTCTCCTTGAATTGATCCCACTCAACCGCCCTGACTCCGGGCACATCGAGGGCTTCAACGATGCGATCCTCGCACATGGGACAGCATCCCTTCGCGGTGAACTCACACTTCAGGGAGCCCTGGGCCCAAGTCACGCTGGACATGGCCAAAAGACAGAAAGACAACAACAAGCGCATGAGTCAAATATACCTCAACCCTGACAGGTTGAAAGTCAGCGCAATCCCAAAAAAACACGGCTCACTCGCCGGTGACCTGCGACTTGAGGTAATCGCGGTTCATGCGGGCGATGTTGTCGAGGCTGATGCCCTTCGGACATTCGACCTCGCAGGCACCGGTGTTCGTGCAGTTGCCGAAGCCCTCCTTGTCCATCTGGTCCACCATGCGTTGGACACGGCTCATTCGCTCGGGCTGACCTTGTGGCAACAAGGCCAACTGGCTCACCTTGGCCGACACGAACAACATGGCGGAAGCATTCTTGCAGGTCGCCACACAGGCGCCGCATCCAATACAAGTGGCCGCATTGAACGCCGCATCCGCGTCCTCCTTGGGCACTGGAATGGCATTGGCGTCCAGCGGATTTCCTGAGCTGTTGACGCTTACGTAGCCGCCCGCCTGGATGATGCGGTCAAAAGCGCTGCGGTCCACCGCGAGGTCCTTGACCACAGGGAACGCCGATGCGCGCCAGGGCTCGATGTAAATCGTCTCTCCATCCTTGAAGCTCCGCATGTGAAGCTGGCATGTCGTCGTTTTGCGGTTCGGTCCATGGGCCTCCCCGTTGATGAACATGCTGCACATACCGCAGATGCCCTCGCGACAATCGTGGTCGAAAGCGACGGGATCCTGTCCGTCCCGGATGAGTTGGTCGTTGAGTACGTCCATCATCTCGAGGAAACTCATGTCACCGGTAATGCCGGTCACAGGGTAGGTCTCCATCCTTCCCTCTTCCTGCGGCCCTTCCTGCCGCCAGATCTTCAACGTAAAATCCATGGCTTATTTGTAGCTGCGGGTCTTCAATTCAACGTTCTCGAAGGTCAACGCCTCCTTGTGGTGCGTAGCCTCTGCCGGCACCCCGGTAAAGGCCCATGCGCTGACGTGAGCGTGGCCCTCATCGTCCCGAAGCGCCTCGCCTTCGGGCGTCTGGAACTCCTCGCGGAAGTGCCCACCACAACTCTCATTGCGCTCCAGCGCATCCTTGCACATCAGCTCACCGAGTTCCATCAGGTCGCAAACGCGGCCCGCCTTGTCGAGTTCGGGATTGAAACGGTCGGCACGGCCGGGCACGCAAACATGCTGTTCGAACTCCGCCCGCAAGGCCTGGATGTCGGCGATGGCCTTCTTCAGACCCTCAGCGTTGCGCGACATACCGCACTCATTCCACATGATGCGGCCGAGTCGACGGTGGAAATCGTCCACCGGGGTCTTGCCGTCATTGCCGAGCAACTTCTCGATGCGGTCGCGCACGGCCTGCTCGGCCTCGGCAAACTCTGGCGTGTCCGTGGAAATTTCTCCAGTACGGATGTCGTCCGCGAGGTAGTCTCCGATCGTGTAGGGCAGAACAAAGTACCCATCGGCCAGGCCCTGCATCAGGGCCGAAGCGCCAAGGCGGTTGGCCCCGTGGTCGGAGAAATTGGCCTCCCCACAGGCATAGAGTCCTGGAATGGTCGTCTGCAGATTGTAGTCGACCCAAAGGCCGCCCATCGTGTAGTGCACAGCCGGGTAGATGCGCATCGGCGTCTTGTACGGGTTGTCCGCCGTGATCTGCTCGTACATCTGGAACAAGTTGCCATACTTGGCGCGGACCACAGCCTCGCCCAACTCACGGATCTTCTCCATCGAGGGGGCCGGAATGCCCTGAACGTTGGCCTCGGTGCGGCCGTAGCGCTCGATGGCGCTGGCGTAGTCGAGGTACACAGCCTCACCGGCCTCATTGACCCCGAACCCGGCGTCACACCGCTCCTTGGCGGCCCGGCTGGCCACATCGCGCGGCACCAGATTGCCGAAGGCCGGGTAACGGCGCTCGAGGTAATAATCCCGCCGCTCCTCGGGGATGTCCGTTGGACGAAGGGACCCATTCCGCAGGGCCTCCACATCGGACTGCTCCTTCGGAACCCAAATGCGGCCATCATTCCGCAGCGATTCGGACATCAGCGTCAGCTTGGACTGGTAGTGACCGCTGACCGGAATGCAGGTAGGGTGAATCTGCGTGTAGGAGGGGTTGGCCATGTAGGCGCCCTTCTTGTGGGCCTTCCATGCGGCAGACACATTGGACCCCATCGCATTGGTGCTCAGGAAGAACACGTTGCCATAGCCTCCGCTACACAGGACCACCGCATGCGCCCCATGGCGCTCGACCTCGCCCGTGACGAGGTTGCGGGCGATGATGCCGCGGGCCTTCCCGTCGACCACCACCACATCCATGAGCTCGTGGCGGTTGTACATCGTGACCTTGCCCTTGGAGATCTGGCGGCTCAATGCGCTGTAGGCCCCAAGCAAGAGCTGCTGTCCGGTCTGACCCTTGGCGTAGAACGTGCGGCTGACCTGGACGCCGCCGAAAGAGCGGTTGTCGAGCAATCCGCCATATTCCCGGGCAAAAGGAACGCCCTGTGCGACGCACTGGTCGATGATGTTGGCGCTCACCTCGGCGAGGCGGTAGACATTGGCCTCCCGGCTGCGGTAGTCACCCCCCTTGATCGTGTCGTAGAACAGGCGGTAGACCGAGTCCCCGTCGTTCTGGTAATTCTTGGCAGCATTGATGCCGCCCTGGGCGGCAATCGAGTGGGCACGGCGCGGGCTGTCCTGAAAACAGAACGCCTTCACGTTATAACCCATCTCGGCAAGCGAGGCGGCTGCCGAGCTGCCCGCAAGACCAGTGCCGACGACGATGACGTCGATCAGGCGCTTGTTGGCCGGGTTGACCAGGCGAATGCTGTTCTTGTGGTTCGTCCACTTCTCCGCCAAAGGACCTTCGGGAACCTTGGCATCGAGGGCCACACTGTGCTTGGGCATTTCAGTCATCTCTTCTTCGATTCTGACCGTCAGGCCTGGGTGATGTACATGAACACGACGATGGCGGAGAACAATACGGGAACCACCACGGCGAAAGCCTTGCCCAGCCCTCCAATCCACTTGGAGTAACGAGGGTGACGCAATCCCACGGATTGGAATCCGCTCGAGAATCCATGCCACAGATGGAACCCGAGTGCGAATTGGCCCAGCAGATACAGACCGATGGCCGGCAGGGCAAAGCTGTTCAGTTCAGGATTGAAGAAAGCGGCCACGACAGTGTACAGGTCCTTGACCATCTCCCCATCATAATCCACCATGGCCACCTCACCGAAGTGCATCTGCCACCAGAAATTCTGCATGTGCGTCACGAGGAAGACCAAGACAATGGTGCCGAGCAACATCATGTTGCGGCTCGACCATCCGGCATTCTCCGAGGGGCGCTCCATGGCATAGCGCACCGGACGTGCCTTGCGGTTCTGCAGTGAGAGTACGATACCGTCCGCCAAGTGGAAGAGCACGGCGAAATAGGTCAAGTAGGACAGGATCTTGACCGCCGGGAAGGTGGTCATGAACTTGGCGTATTCGTTGAACTGCCGCCCTCCATCGGCTGAAGCCGTGAACAATTGGAGGTTGCCTGCCAGATGTCCCGCCAAGAACAGGCAGAGGAAAAGTCCGGTAGCCGCCATGGCGTATTTCTTGGCGAGCGAGGACTTGAGGATTCCAGTTTGGGCCATGAAGTGGTGCGTTCGGGCCGAATCATTACGGCCGATTTGCCTTCCGCGAAATTAAGGGTCGGACGGCGGGTGGACAACGCTTCCACCCACCGTCCATGAACCCCGATGACCCTGTCAGGCGTCCTGCGGCACGCGGTCAAGCATCAGCATCTCCTGCGTGACGATTTCCGCAGCCACCCTTTGCTGACCCGCCTTGTCCTCGTATTGGCGGTAGACAAGCCGACCCTCGATGGCCACCTCGCTGCCCTTGGACAGGTAGCGCGTCATGATTTCGGCGAGTTGACCCCAGGCGATGACATTGTGCCATTGGGTGGTCTCGGTCTTCTCGCCTTGGGCGTTGCGGTAGACCTCATTCGTGGCAAGCCTGAGGCTCGCCTTGACCTTGTCGCCATCGAATTCGATCCGTTCGGGATCCTGTCCAAGGCGTCCAATGAGCAGGACGCGGTTGCGCAGTGCATTCATGTGTGTTGATTTGAAAGAAACAGGAGCAATCTGCAGGTCCGGACGCCATGCCCGACGCTCGACTCGTGAGCGTCCAACCAAAGCTTGTCCGCGTTATTTTGCATGTGATGACCACGATGTCCCGTTTCATTCTCCTTTTGGGCATCTGCCTTTCGACGCTCACCAGCACCCTCGCACAATCGGGCATCTGGGTGGACGTCGTCCCGATGACCCGCCGGCTCTTCGGCGCAGACGATGCACAAGACGTGGCCTTTGGCATCGGCTGGAGCGTCCAACCGACCGCCGCCGGCTTTCGCACCCTCATAGGATTCGATCTGGGCCAGGAAACGCAGGACAGCTTCGGCACCACCATCATCACCCGCAACCGTCGGGCCAACCTGCGAACGGGTTATCGTTGGAGGCTCGGCGAAGCATCCGAAGAACGCCTGTGTTGGGCCACGGTAGGCATCGACCTCCTCCTGAACGGCAACCACATCGGCACTGAATCCTCCAACCTCGATTTCAGGTCGACCAACATCACGACCACCATCGAAACAGGTTTGGGCGGCGTGCTGGGGGTGCAATGCCGCATCGCCGATGGATTCCACTTGGTCACGGAGGCCCGCATGGACGCCGTATACCTGAGGGAAACCAACCGAATCAGCGACAACTTCGGCGGCAATTTCGAGGAAACCGACAACGGTTGGAATGCCCGACTGAATCCCCCACTCCAGCTCATGCTGGTCATTTCCCTCTGATGATGAAGCAACGAATCCATGGAAAAAGTGGTTCTTCCAGCACCTTGAGCATCAACGCATCCCACATCTATCTGATGCTATTCGCCCTCCTTTGCGGACTGGCCCTGATGTCGTCCTGTTCACCGGACTCCGCAAGGGGTCCGGTGCACCCGGTTCTGCCGGAAGTGACCCCTGAATACCGCACGGAAACAGCGCAGGTCTTCGGCATTGAATTCCCCTCCGAATGGGATGCACCCACCTACGACGAGCGGGCACAGTTGGGCCGCGTCCTCTTCCACGACCGGATGCTGAGCCAAAATGGGGCGGTCAGCTGTGGTTCCTGCCACCATCAATCCCATGGTTTCTCTGAGCCCCGCGCATTGAGTGAAGGGCTTCGGGAAGAGTTGACCGAGCGGAATGCGAGCCACCTCGTCAATCCCGGCACCCAGTTCGCCTACTTCTGGGACGGGCGCGCCAACGACCTGACCACACAGGTCACCATGCCCATTGAAAACCACGTCGAAATGGGGTTCCGTCACGTGGAAGATGTGGTCACCCGACTGGGCGAACTTGACTATTACGCTCCCCTGTTCGAGGCGGCCTACGGCGACCCCACGCCCTCCGTCGACCGCCTTCAGGACGCCCTTTCGACCTTCCTCCGGTCCATGGTTTCGTGCGGATCCAAAATGGACGAAGCCGCGTCGGACGCGATGCCCGAATTCTGGAACCCCTGGGGCGCTTTGGTGGGTGAATTCGAACTGGAGGGACTGGACGCACTGGAACGCAAGGGTTTCGAGCTTTTCCATGGCGACGCCCAATGTGCCAACTGCCATGGCGGTCCGCATTTCAACGGTTGGGGGCTCGACTTTGCTGACATCGGCCTCGACGACGACACCGAAGGCAACCCCTCCACCCCCATTGACGCAGGAGGCGGTTTCTTCGGAGGATGGGGCCCTACGGCCATGAAGGTGCCCTCCTTGCGGAATGTGGCCCTCACCGCGCCTTACATGCACGACGGACGCTTCGCCACCCTGGACGACGTACTCGACCATTACAGCCACGGCATACAGGATGTCCCCACCCTCGACTTCCGGCTGCGCGACTGGAACAACGGGGGCATTTTCATCGGTGGGCCTGACCTCATCGAGCCCATCATTTTTCCCGGTGGGTCCTTCGGCACTGACGCACCGCCTGTCCGGATGAACTTCACCCCGGAGGAGCGCCTCGCGCTCAAAGCCTTCATGCATACCCTGACGGACTACACCTTCGTTCAAGACGAACGCTTCAGCAGCCCTTTCACAACCACTCCATGAACGAGCGGCGTTGAGAACGCTGTTTCAGCGCCCACTATCTTCGCGCCGCTGTTCCCACCCGGGTTCGGCGGCGCTTCATTTCCAGCGGTTTCCACCATGTCCACCTCCGCCTCCGATCGACCCGTCCGCGTCCGATTCGCCCCCAGCCCTACCGGCCCGCTCCACATGGGCGGCGTCCGCACGGCCTACTACAACTGGCTGTT
>CALKUW010000158.1 GCA_937996585.1 uncultured Flavobacteriales bacterium | reverse complement strand
GGGCATCACAAAGTGGTTTGGTTGGTTTGAATATCCTCATTTCCTGCCGAAACACACCCTTTGTTATATGCAATTCATAAACGCTTCAAGGCGAAGCTCCGTTTCGGAAAATGCGCAGTTTCAATGGTGCTGCCCCAACCTTCATTGGTTGAGGCAGCAACGGCTAATATTAGTTTACGTCTAATTATACAATCTTTACTCGGCAACGAGCAGCTTGCGCACTTCGCTTTGTGCAGCGCCCGAAACCCGCAGTTGGTAGAGGCCGGAGGCGAGGTTGGACACACCAACATTGACCTGATAGGCATTGCCAGGTGAGGTCACGCCGTCGAACAATTCCATGAGGAATTCACCCGTCATGGCGTGCAGCCGAACGGTCACGCGTTGGGTCTCGAACACCTCGAACTGGAGCTGGGCCAGATCCGAAGTCGGGTTGGGCATCAGCCCCATGATGTTGAAGGTTTGCTTGTCGGCAAGCCCCCCTCCGATCACGACCGGACCGTCCTGGTGCTGACCGCCGGAAATGCCTGCGCCTTCCGGTGCAGTTTCGCCGGTGTTCGTCACCGTGTATTCGAAGGTGGTCGCATTGCCGCAATCGTCCTGGGCAACGTAGTCGTGCTCGACCGTCCAAGGCAGGCAGCAGTCGAGATCAACGAAGATGTCGCCACTCGACATCGCGTTGCCGAGGGAAGTGCCGTCCACCACGAGCTCACCCTGCCAGAAGAACCAACCGCTGGCACCGTACTCCTCGTTCTTGTTGTTGGCTCCGGGGCCGACCTGGAATCCGAAGTAGCCGCTGAGGGGCTGGTGGTTCAGGGCAAAGCTCGAGCCGGAGAACGTGCCGGTACCCGTCAGCGTGCCGGACGACATGATGAAGTAGTTCCAGTCCAACCACACGGGGATGCCTGGGTAGACCGCGGCGCAGTCCTTCTTGTAGGCACCGTCGACGCCCACGTATGGATGGTCACCGTTCCAGGTGTCCCAGTCCCAGCCGCCGAAGTAGTCGGCCTCGAACAGGAAACCGCCGCCGGCGCCGTCCTCGAGGTGCAGGGTCACGGCAATGGTACTGTCGCAGCCCACGGCAAAGCGGGATACTTCAGTCGATACCAACGTGAAGGCCGCCTGGTCCGCTCCATTGAAATTGTACAGCCGCATGCTTTCCGGTGCCTCACCATCGCAGGTCAACGGGCCGTTGAAGGGTGCCGGATCGGTCGGAGCGCACACATTGCACACCCCATCCGTCGGAGCATCGGGATGCAGGTCATCGAAACGGGCGATGCCCACTTCCGTGTCGCACTGGTCCACGGCCTCCGTCTCACACGGTGCGGGCAGCGGATCGAAATCGAGGATGTTCTCCCCTGCGCAAGGCAGCGTCAGCTCCTCCCCGTTGGTCAGCCCGCAGGTATGGGTGAACTGGGGAGCGATCGTGTCCAGTACGGCGATGTTCTGGAAGGTGGCGACGCTGGAGGTGTTGCCGCAATCGTCCACCGCCTCGCTCTGCCAGGTGCGGGTGAAGGTGTAGCTGCCTTCCTGCAGGCCGTCCTCGTCGGTGCAGGCATTGCCAAAGGTCAGGGTGTACCGCTGGTCGGGACCGCCGGGACCGCCCTCGAGCACCTGGAGGTACAACTGACCGCTGAGGTGGCCTGCCGTCGTCAGCTGGGCGAGCAGCACGCGGCCGTCGAAGCCCGGCGTTCCGTTGGAGGAAGTGGGCAGGGAGAACCAGCCGTCGCCGAAGTTGCTGTTGAGCGCCACTGAGCCACCGGCCTCGAATCCGGCCACCCAGGGTGAGGATTCCACGATCTGCACGCCGGCCTGGTTGAGCTGGGCGATGGGCGGACCATCGATGCCGATGGTCACCCAGGAGTCCTGCTCGAGGTCGGGATAGAGGCCGAAGAGTACCGGGTCGATGTTCTCGGGGGTGATGCCGCCGAGCGGGTGCTGGAAGAAGGGCTCCGTGGACGTGATCCACGTGGCATCGAATCCTTCGCCGACCACGGCACTGAGGCAGTCACCGAGGTTGTTGAGCACCGCATAGATGCGGTATGTCGTGGCCCCCGGCACCTCCGAGATGGACAGGGTGTCGATCTCGAGGGTCACACCGTCGGAAAGTGCGGCATAGACGGCCGGGTCGTCCGTGTGGGTCACGGTGATGGCCACATCGCTGTCGCATCCGTCTTCCGCCGAGGACGTGGGCTCCGTGCCCGGCGTCAGGTCCGCGAGGCAATCCTCGTCCAGGAACAGTGTGTCCGTCGGCAGGGTTTCGAGTACGTGGTTGACCGGGGCCGCTTCATCGAGGAGGGTGATCAACTGATCGCAGCTCGTGGAAGCGGTGTTGCCGCAATCGTCCGTAGCGGTGATGGTGAAGGTACGCGTGAAGCTCAGGCTGCCTTCCAGCACCGCATCGTCGCCCGTGCACAGCATCGTGGTGTCGTGGTCCGCCGAGGTGACGGTGACGTCAGGTGATGGGTCACAGCCGTCCGAGGCGATGACGAGCGGCTGCCCGGAGGCACCCGACCAACTGCAATCGGCATCGAGGGTCACTTCCAGCGCGTCCGGACAGGTCACGGCCAGGGTGGGTGCCGTCACATCGACGACGTTGATGGTCTGGTCGCACATGGCGACGGTCTCATGGCCACAATCATCGATGGCGGTGACCGTGAAGGTCCGCACGATGGTGCGCTTCCCGAGGCAGTCTCCTGCGGTCTCCACATCGCTGTGCGCAACCGTGTAGGCCACGTCCGAGTCGCAGTTGTCGAAGGTGGTGATGCCCGGCTCACCGATGAGGGTCGGGTCGAGGTCGACGTTGCAATCCGCATCCGCCTCCAACGTCGTGTCAGCAGGGCACTCCAGCACAATCGAGGGATCCGTCACATCGAAGAAATTGACCGTTTGCGTGTGGGTCGCCACAGTGGTGTTGCCCATGCAATCGGTGGCGGTCACAGTGAAGGTCCGGTCGAGGGTCGCGTTGCCCTCGGGATCGCTGTCATCGCCCGCACAGGTCTGGGTGACCACATCGGAATAGGTGATGACCACATCGACCGCGCCGCCGCAGGCATCCTCCGCCGTGGCGGTCAGGGCGCCCAATCCGACCAGGCTGGTATCCGTGTCGGCCAGGCATTCGAACAGGTTTTGCGGCATCGGCGGATCGAGGGTCACGACCGGACCCGTCTCATCAAGCAGCTCAATCGTCTGGACACAGCTGACGGTGTCGGCATTGCCACAATCATCCGTTGCCACCAGGGTGTGCGTCCGCAGGATGGTGCGGTTGCCGCCGTCGCCCTCACATGCGTAAGTCGGTGCGGCATCCGAATGGCTGTATTCGAGATCCAATACATCGTCACATTGATCCGTTGCGGAACCCGTCGGTGCACCCCAGGGGGCGGCGGCGTCCGGTGCGCCAAGATCGTAGGTGCAATCCGTACCTAGAACAAGCTGCACATCAGCCGGACAGGTGATCGACGCCACCGGTGCTACAGTATCGATGAGCGTGACAATCTGGGTCGCGGTGGAACTGTTGCCACAGGCATCCGTGGCCGTGTAGTCCACCGTGTAGCGACCTCCGGAAAGGAAGCAGCCGCCGGACACCTCGAGGCAATTTGCCGTCAAGGTGAGGTCCCCGCAGTTGTCGGAGGCCGAGACGTGACCAAGCTCCTCAAGCAGGTCCACGTCGCACGACCAGACCGCGCAGTCGATGTCGATGAGGTTGCCACTTGTGGTCAATTCCGGTGCCACGGTGTCCTGAACGCTGATGGTCTGGATGTGTGTGGCTTCATTGCCCGCGCAATCCGCAGCGGTGATGGTCCGCTCCACCGTGAAGGTGCCCGTGCAAACGTACAGCACGGTGTCATCCACGGTGCTGATGTCCACCGTGGCATCGCAGTCGTCCGTCGCGGAGACGGAGGTCGGGTCGAACGCAGGCAGCGTGCAGGCCACTGTCGTATCGGTGGGGACGGCCGTCAGGGTGGGTGGCGTGAGGTCCTGTCGGGGGAAAAGCTGGACGTGCGTGGTGGCATTGCCGCAGAAGTCCGTAGCGGTAATGGTCCGCTCCCAGACGGCCGTGCTCGCGCAGCCATCGATGACCAGCTCATCGGAGGTCGTGATGGTGACCTCGTCGCTGCAGGCATCCACGGCCACGGCCGCACCCGCCACATAGGGATTCGGGTCCCCGTCGCAGGACAGGGCGCTGTCGGCCGGCAGCTGGATGAAGACCGGAGCCACCGTGTCGACCAGCAGGATGATTTGCGTGCCTTCGCTGATGTTGTCGCACCAATCGGTGGCTTCATAGCGCACCTCCACGGCACCGGCACAGCCGTTGCTCACCTCACCGACCAGTTCCACGACCACAGTATCGAGCCCGCAGTCGTCGGAAACCGTGAGGAAACCGAGGGCCAGGGCCTCCTCCACGGAGAACCCGTCACCCCAATCGGCGCAATCAAGGGAAACCTGCGGCTCCACCGCGAGGGCGGGGGCCGTGGTATCGATCACGTTTACCGCCTGCGAGGCCTCCAGTACGGAGGTATTGCCCGCACAGTCGGTGGCGGTCAGGGTCCAGGTGCGCTCGAAGACGCCGCTGCCCACCTCAGGGCCCGTGCACACCTTGCCGTCAGTCGTGACGTAGGTGGTGCAATCCGCCAACCGCATCTCACCGCTGACCGAAGTGCCGTCGATGAAGGACTCGTTGAAATTCGTAAGGGCCTCCACGAGATTGGGGATGGTGAAGCCGAGGTCGGCGAACCAGCTGTCCGCGCAGTTGCCCAGGACAAGGTCGGCTGCGTCGACGATCTGCTGGATGGTGTACGCCTGGAGCGGTCCGGAATCCGGGCTGAGCAGTTCGATGCCCAGCGGCGAGGAGGAGAAGCTTGCATCGGCCTGGTCGAAGCCCAACGTGAGCTTGGCCGTCAGCAACTGCGCCGCGAAGACGTTCTGGTCACAGGAGGGATCCGTCAGGTTTCCAGTCGCCACGGAGGGCGGTCCTCCACAAGGGAGGAAGGCCGCGACCGCAGCTGAGGAGGTGAAGGTCAAGCTGCCGGAGGCACACCCCACCGTGATGCCGTCCGGGAACGCCGAATCGAAATTGGCATCACGGTAGCAGGCGGGATTGTCCCCACTGCAAGTGTCCTGACCCCAGCCGCCCTGCGTCTGGGTGCGGAAATCTCCGGGTGCCAGGCTGCAGGGATTGAACAGAGACGAGTCTCCTTCATAGGTGCAGGTGCACACGTACTCCACTTCACTGTCGGTCACATCCAATGTGTAGGTGAATTCACCGCAATCGTCGCTCACGGCGTAGGTGGCATCACCTAGAAGCTCCGAGGTCACATCCACATCGCCGAAGCAGCCGTAAAGCGTCGTATCGCCCGGTACATTCAAGGTGAGCACGGGTCCAGCCGTATCCACGACATGCACCATCTGGGTGTCCCGCGCGTGGTTGTAGCCGCAGTCCTGCGCAATGAAGATCCGCTCGATGATGTAGGTCTCGTCGCAGCCGTCCCCGTCGTCGAGGTAATTGATCTCGAAGGTCATGTTGACGGCACCGTCGCAATTGTCGATGGCGTAGGGCAATGCGTCCACGGCATCCGGAGGCGTGGTGCAGGATATGATGGTGTCGGCCGGTACGTCCACCAGGGTCGGCGGTGTCTGGTCGTCCACCACGACAATCTGCATGAAGCTGTCCCCGATGTTGCCGCATTCGTCAATGGGGGTGTAGGTCAAGATGTGGTCGTAGTAGCAACCGCCCGACATCACGCCGTATTCGATGAGCACAGTGTCGATGGTGCAGTTGTCCGCCACATCGATGATGCCCGCGTCGACCAATGCTTCGAAAGGCGGCTCGAATCCACCGGGCCACTCGTCGCATTCGATCATCACGACCTCCAGTCCGACCATCACGGGCGGCTGGTCCTCAAACTGATGGATCAGGCGCGACGCGGTGGTCACATTTCCGCATTCATCCTCAGCCCGCCATGTCTGGGCGAAGGTCCGGCAATCGCCGTCGGCGGTCTCGATCTGGGACACACCCTCGTAAGTCAGGGTCGGGAACCCCGGCACGGGGCAATTGTCCGTGACCGTCACCCCATCGGGCTCGGGAAGCTCAGGAAGGCAGACCACGTTGATGTCGTCGGGCACCCCTGAAATAACCGGGGCCTCGTCGTCGACGCGCAGGATGTCGATGCTGTATTGCAGGACACCGCAGTCGGGTACGTAGGCATTGAAGTAGGCAATGGACTGTGCCGTACAGGGATCGAAACCGGTGCTGCAATCGAGGTCCACGATGACGTCTCCCAAGGCACCTGCCGCCGGTGCGCCGCAGATGGTACCCTCCCAGGCGAACCATCCTCCCGCACCGTATGCGCAGTTGTGGTCATTGGCCCCCTCTCCCACCTGGAAGCCAAAGAATTGGGAACTCGGTGCGTGCTGCAACTGCAACAGACTGCCTTCAAATGCCCCGCGACCGAGCAGGTGGCTCTGGTCGTTCTTCATGGTATAGATGTCCCACGTGTCCGTCGGGGGTGTGCAGCCATTCCAGTGCTTGTATCCACCGGCCCAATCGGAACCGTCCACGCGGTTTTCATAGACGATGAACACCTCGAAGCGCTGGTCGGGGTTGCCCGCGGCCGCCACCTCACCGGTCAGGATCGCCACGTCATTGGCATACTGCGTCAGGGTCAACCCCACCTCCGTCTCGATGAACTCGTCACTGGCGGCAAGGCCGCTCGCCGCAATGCCTGTCAGGCGAATGGCCCCATCCGGACCGTCACCCAAGGCGGTCGTGGCTTCACACGTCGTCACGCTGTCCGCTCCACTGCCGATCACATGAAAGGCCAGGGTCTGCGCCAAGGTGCAGGTATCCACCAGGGTCAATGAGGCACAAGTATATGCGGCCAACTCATCCAGGCAGGCGACGGTGTCGTCCTGCAGTGCATAGGAGGTTACCAGACATGTGGTGTCGCAGTCGGGCCAACCCGAAGGCGAATTGGCCAAAGCCGGTGCGGTGCAGAACAGCGAGAGGATGGCGGCGATCAGGATGGACCGCTGTGATGGGCAAGGGGAGGTGAACATCATGACTTGGTTTGGTCATGTGTAATTTCCCATTTTACTTTTGGTCGATATATATCTTTAATCGAACATAGTTATACTTTTGTTGCCGTTTTAAGCACTGAAAATCAGTATGATACAAATCGACGAATATAAATTCTATCGTGTTTCGTCGAATTATATAGTTTGTAAGATGTGTTTTGTGGCGTTCTGAGTCGACGAACACTGATATATGTCGACTAATTCCCCACTCTTAATTTTATACACTTTCGATGTGCCTCCCGCCCCCCACGGGGGCCAACGAAAACGGGCCGCCCGAAGGCAGCCCGTTTCCCTTTCATGATGAAAGTGTGAATCAGTCGGCGACAAGGAGTTTCTTGACGGCGATGTACGTGCTGCTGCTGATGCGCACCTGGTACATGCCCGCTGCCAAGTCGTCGGTCTGGATGTTCATCGTGTACTGGACTCCGGTCACCGCGTTGCCATCATACAGCTCCTGGATCAGGAGGCCGTTCGAGGTGTAGAGGTCCACGCGCAAGCGCATGTTCTCGTTGACCAGGAAGCTCAGCTGGCTCTGGTTGTCCGTCGGGTTCGGGGACAGTCCCGTGATGCGGATCGGCTCCTTGATGCCGCCCACACTGGAGATGTCGACCGGTCCCGTAGTGTGACCACCGGATGCCGTGGCATCGCCGTCCTCCACATCGCTGCCCATGGCCTCGCTGTAGGAGAATCCGGTCGGGTTGCCGCAGTCGTCGAAGGCCGTGTAGTAGTAGTCCACCTGCCACTCGAGGCAGCAGTCGAGGTCCATGTACACGTCACCCGAGCTGGCCATCGGACCCATGTCCGTTCCGTCCATCACGAGGTTGCCCTGCCAGAAGAACCAGGCGCTACCACCGTAGTTGGCGTTCTTGTTGTTGGCACCGAGGCCCATCTGCATACCGTAGTATCCGTTGGCGGGCTGGTGGCTCAACTCGAAGCTCGAACCGGCGTACAGTCCCGTACCCTCGAGGGTTCCGTTCGACATCAGGAAGTACACCCAGTCCTCCCAGACGGCTTCACCCGGGTAGATCTCGGCACAGTCCTTCTTGTAGTTGCTGCCTCCGGCTTCCCATGTGGCCCAGTCCTGACCGGCACCGTAGTCGGCGGTGAAGGTGAATCCACCCGTACCGGCAGCGTTCTCCACTTCCAGCTCGATGTGCATGCTGCCATCCGCCATCACCTGAACCAGGTTCTCACCGTCGGCCATGACGAAGCTGTCATCGGCACCCGGGAAGTTGAACAGGCGGAGCACCTCCGGAGCACGGTCGTCGCATGTCTGCGCACCGCTCTGGGCCTCCGGCGTGGTCGGAGCACAGTAGTTGCGGATGTCATCCGTCGGGATGTATCCGGACGTCTCAGAGAAGAGGGTGATGTTGACCTCGGAGTCGCAGTTGTCGACGGCCTGCACGTAGCAGGGCGCCGGAATCGGATCGAAGTCGAGCACACCCTCACCCGGGCAGTCGTACATGACCGTCTCACCGTTGTCGATGCCACACGTGCTCGTCAGCTGCGGAGCCTCCGTATCGAGCACCTGGATGTGCTGGTAGCTCGACGCCGAGTTGGAGTTGCCGGCATCATCGGATGCCGTACCCTCCCAGTGGCGCGTGAAGGAGTAGCTGCCTTCCGGCGTGTCGTCGTCCTCGGCACAGTCGCCGAACGTGAAGCTCAAGCGCATCTCGTTGGCACCAACGCCGTTCGGGAAGACCTGGACGAACACCTGACCGCTCATCTGGCCATCCGTGGTGAACTGGCCGAGCAGGACGCGGTGGTCCGCACCGGCCACAGCTGCCGTATTCGGGTAGGTCGTGAACCAGCTTCCTCCGAAGAAGTCGTTGATCAGCAGGTTACCGCCCATGTCGAAGTCGACGTTCCAGGAGCCCACCACCGTGGTCTCACCTTCACCGGCTGCTCCATCGGGAGCCTCATCGATACCGATGGTCACCCAGCTGTCGTAGGCCACCAGCGGATCGGCCGCCTCGAGCAGCGAATTGTAGGTGTTCGCCGTCGTACCGCCGAGCGCGTTCTGGTAGAAGCTCGTCGTCGTGCGGATGCCCGTCGGGTTGATCTCGTCACCTGCCACGGCGCTGATGAAGTCATCGGCGTTCTCCGTCTCGATGTACATGCGGACCGTCGTCATGCCCATCACGCCGTCCTCCGGACCGCTGATCGTATCGAACACGAGGCTGTAGTCGCCCATGAGTTCGTTGAAGATCATGTCGTCCGTGGAGTACGTGAGGGAAGTCTGGACATCGCTGTCGCAGCCATCCTCGGCCGTGAACTCCGGCGTACCGGTCACAGCGGGCGAAAGGTCGAGCTCACCGTAGCAGCCCTCAACAGAGTACGTCGGGAGCGTCTCGATGGAAGCGGTCGGCGCCGTGACGTCGTTGGCCGTGATCGTCTGATCGTGGGTCTCCGTCGTCTCATTGCCGCAGTCGTCCGTGGCGGTTGCCGTCCACGTACGCGTGAACGTGAAGCTGCCCTCATCGAGGTCGTCGGCGTTGACGATGATGTAGGTCGTGTCGTGGTCAGCATAGCTGATGGACACCGCCACATCGCTGTCACAGCCATCCTCGGCCGTGGCCGTGGCCATACCCGCAGCAGCCGTGGAGAGGTCTGCCGTGCAGTCCTCAGCCAGGTCCGTCGCGTAGTCGGCCGGCCAGCTGGCGCTCAGGCTCGGCGCACCGCTGTCGGAGACGTTGACCGTCTGCGAAGTCTGTTGCGTTGTGCTGTTGCCGCAGTCGTCCGTGGCCGTCACCGTCCAGGTCCGCGTGAAGGTGAAGGAACCTTCAGCCTCACCGTCCGCACTGGAACAGGTGTAGGTCGGAGCGCTGTCAGAGTACGTCGCCGTGATGCTCACTTCGGAGTCACAGGCGTCCGTGGCCGAAGCGAACGGCTCGGCGAGCGGCGTCACGTCGGCGTAGCAGTCGCCGTCCAACGTGTAGCTGGCAGCGGCCATCGGCGGCAGGGCCGTGATGGTCGGCGGCGTCACGTCGAGTGCCGTGATGTTTTGCGTCAGCATCGCCGTCGTCGTGTTGCCACAGTCGTCGGTGGCCGTCACCGTAAACGTCCGCACGAAGGTGTAGGAACCCTCGGTGCTGCTGTCACCACCGGCGCAGGTGTAGACCGGAGCACTGTCCGTGTGTGTGGTCTCCACGTCGACATTGCTGTCGCAGTTGTCGGCCACATCCGTGATGGTCGGCATGCCACCGATCGTCGTGCTGGTGTTGGCACCGCAGAACGGATCGATGTTCACTGTCAGGTCGGCCGGAGCCGCCGCATTGAACGTCGGGCTGATCGTGTCGGCCACCGTCACCACGCGGTTCACCTGGACCGTGTGCTCGTTGCCACAGTTGTCCGTGGCGGTGAACGTGTAGGTGCGCAGCAGGCTGAAGGCACCGGTACCCGGGATGCAGGCGTACTGCTTCGGGCTGTCCACGTGGTAGGAGCTGATGTCCACATCCGCGTCACAGTTGTCCGTGGCGCTGGCTGCCGGGTAAGGCACACCTGCGATGTAGTCGGCGAAGCAGTCGGCATCGGCGAAGATGACCGTGTCGGCCGGCTCAGCCACCGTCAGGACCGGATCGACCGTGTCCTCGAGGAGGATGCGCTGGGTCGCGGTGCTGCTGTTACCGCAGCTGTCGGTCGCCGTATAGACGATGTCATAAGCACCCTCGCAAGGCGTGCCATCCAGCGTGATGGCGGCCTCGGTCGAAGCGAGCTCGACGTTGTCGCTGAAGGACACGTAGCCGTTGGCCTCGAGTGCGGCCAGCGGGCTGTTGCCCGTGCTGAAGGCGATGTTGTCGATGAACAGGCCCTCGGAACCGGAGTTCGACTGGAGGCTGATGTGCAGCTCGGCGTCATCGTAACCGTCGAGGTCGAGGGTCGCGAGGTTCCACTGTCCCTCAATGCCGAGGTTGTCGATGTCCTGGTAGTCGGTATCGACCAGATCGACTTCACCTCCGTCGGCCACTACCCAGATGCGGATGCGGTCACCCGTCTCCCATCCGGTGGACTGCGGGAAGTAATCGAGGGTGAGGGTCACCCCTCCCATGCTCACGTCAACATTGTCGAACACCACTTCCATGATGCCGTCCGTGTCCTGCATCTGGAAGCCTTGGCTGCCATCGGTGAAGGCACCCACGACACCCGTGAACGTGGTCACACCCACGAAGTCACCGTCGGTCAAGCCGTTGCTGCCCGTAGCGTAGTAGTAGCTCGAGAAGCCCATCTCACCACCGGTCGACGTGAAGTTCACATCGGACTGGCCGGCGTTGTTGGCCAGGGCGTGGTCAACCGACGCGTCACCCGTATCAACGTACTGGTCACCGCTGGATGCTTCCTCGAAGCTCGTTCCGGCAATCAGGGTCGACTGGTCGCCTGCGGACAGGTCGAAGTCGAACAGATCACAGGCGGCGGTATCGAGGGCCTGGGCCATGATGTCCGGAGCCGAGGTGTCGGCCACCTGAATGGTCTGAATGTCGGAGATCGAGGTGCTGTTGCCGTTGTTGTCGGTCACCGTGATGGTCCACATCCGCTCGAAGGTGTAGCAACCCGAGGCCGTGTAGCTCGTCGTCTCGTCGGAATAGCTGATGTCGACACTGTTGAAGTCCGTCTCAGGAGCCGGCGGAGTGGCACCGGCCCAGTTTCCGAGAAGCGGCACAATGTCTGCTGCGTTCTGGGGCTGGTTCGCGTTGTGGTCGGTACAGCCGCTGGCAGAAGAGAAGTCGCTGTACACGGTCCATCCGGACTCGTCCCATGCACCGCCGTTCGGATCCGTGTTGGAACCGGCACGCAGGGCGATGCCGTCCTCGAACTCATGGCAGGTGCCCGTTCCATCCTCTCCGATCACACCGAACATGTCGATGATGTTGGAGGCGCCGTCCACGATGGCGATCTGGTCGTCACCGTTGCTGTCCGCGGGTCCGCCGGAACCGGCCACGATGTTCGGAGCGAATCCGTAGCATCCGGAGAAGCCGGCGTTGTTCGCGATCCAGGCATAGTTGCCCGGGGCGAGCGTACCGATGCTGCTCAGGTCAATGTTGCTGCCCAAGGAAGGACCGGCGTTGCCGTTGGTCCAACGCTGCAGTACATAGCCCGAGAGGTCGATATCACTGTCTCCACTGTTGTGGATCTCCACGAAGCGGCAGGTCGATGCGGCATCGTTCGGATCACCGATGGCCGTGATGATCAAACCGCCTGTCGGGACCAACTGTCCCACAGTGCCGAAGGTGTAGTCTCCGAAACCGCTGCAGTTGTCCTCGTAATCGGCTCCGGCCACACCGGCTCCCTGCGGGGTCGGGTCGAAGTAACCGTTGTCATCATCTGCGTACAGGATGATGTCGGCCGGGAAGTCAGGCAACGTAATGTCCGGGCTGATGGTGTCGAGGAAGTGGATCGTGTGGCTCGTGGTCGTCGTTGACGCGTTGCCGCAGTCGTCCACCAAGGTCACCGTGTAGGTGCGCAGGACGTCGTAGCTGCCCACCCCGTCGATCACGCCCGTGTAAGTCGTGTCGTCGGCATGGGTGAGGCTGTGCGCCACATCGCTGTCGCAGTTGTCCGTGGCATTCACCAGGAATCCACTGGCATCACCGGAGACCGGATGCGGAACCTCGTCGGCGGAGCAGTCCTCATCGAGGAAGACCGACAGGTCAGCCGGGGCATCAGCCGTTCCGGTCGGAGCGGTGTCGTCCGTGATCGTGATGGTCTGGTCGACGGTCTCCGTCGTGCTGTTGCCGGCGCAGTCCGTGGCGGTCACCGTGAAGGTGCGCGTCACGATGAAGCTGCCCTCATCGGTCGCATCGTCCCCGGTGCACTGGAAGTCGTAGCTGTCACTCGTCGTGTAGTCCACCGTCACCGCGTCGCAGTCATCGGTCGTCGTCCAGGTCACGGAGCCGAGGTTGGCTTCGGACATGTCGGCGGGGCATCCGTTCAGGGCCGCATCGGCAGGTGCCGTCAGCGTCAGGCCCGGAGCCACCGTATCGACCAC
>CALKUW010000157.1 GCA_937996585.1 uncultured Flavobacteriales bacterium | reverse complement strand
CCGGGATACAGCTCAAGGCCACACAGGAAACGGTGGACTGGCTAAGCGAGCAAGGGCATGACCCCCAGTATGGAGCGCGGCCCGTGAAGCGCCTCATCGAACGGATGGTGCTCAATCCCCTCTCCCGGGCCCTGTTGGCCGGAGAGATCGACAAGGGCGCGACCTCGGTGATGGACATCTTCGACGGCAAGGTGGTCTTCCGCCAGCCCATCGCCGACGAGGCACTGATCGCGGTGAGCTGATCGCGGTGAACTGATCCGGCGTGCGGTCAACGCACGTCCACGGTAAACATGGAACGCCCGTCGAGGCGCCCCTCCAGCCGGTCGCCCGGTTGCACGGGGCCCACCCCGGCGGGCGTTCCCGTGAACAGCAGGTCTCCGGTCTTCCAGGTGCTGTACTTCGAGACGTGGGCAATCAGCGCATCGACAGAGAACAGCATATCGGCCGTGTGGCCGCTCTGCACCACCGCGCCGTTCTTGAGCAACGCGAAGCGGATGTCCTGCACGTCCCCTCCGAGGTCGGCCAGCGGCACCCAATCGCGGGACACCACGGCACTGCCGTCGAAGGCCTTGGCCTTTTCCCAGGGCTTGCCCTTGGCTTTCAACGCCGACTGCACGTCCCGCGCCGTGAAATCGATACCCAGGCCGATGTGCGTGTAACAGCGTCCGGCGTGCTCCTCCGAAATCCACTTTGCGGCCCGGTCCATGCGCACGATGAGCTCGACCTCGAAATGGCAATCGTCTGTCCACTCGGGGATGGCAAATGGATGTTCCTTGTGCAGCACCGCGCTTTCCGGCTTGAAGAAGAACAGCGGCTCCGCGGGCACGGCGTTTCCGAGTTCAGCCGCGTGGTCGGCATAGTTTCTTCCGATGCAGACGATTTTCATGGAGGCAAAGGTGGGTCAATCCCAAAAGAGGCGCACCTCGACGCGCCGATCGAAGCCCGCCCCCCATTCGGGACGCTCCTCACCGAAGTGGGCGGCCGTCACGCGCTCCGCGGCAATGCCGCGCTCGAGCAGGTAATAACGGACGATCTGGGCCCGGCGGCGGCTGAGCGTCATGTTCTCCCGGGCAGACCCGACGGCGTCGCTGTGTCCGGTCACGAGCACCCGCAATCCCGGGTAAGCTACCATCCACTCGACCAGGGTGTTCAATCCGTATTCCGCGCTCAGGCCCACTGCTGCGCTGCCCGCAGGAAACTGCAAGGTGAACTGCTCAGGCAGCGACGCCGCGCCACGCCCCGCGGCAGGAGGGCCGCTGGTCGTTTGCCACCCCCCGTCGACGCCCCGGTTCGGGAAACCACCCGACGGGCGGGCCGACGGAACGGAGCGCGACTCGAGCGCATCGATCCGCAGGGTCAATTCGCGCACAGCCGCGGCCAGGTCTTCCAACAAGCTATTGTCTCCGGACGGATTGCCGCCCCTTGATGCCCCTGTACCACCCCCAAAATCGGGGAGCTGACTGGCGTCCCCCGAACCGCCTCCGAAGTCGGGTAAAGGCCGGGGCTGCAAGGGATCAGACCCACCCCTGATGCGGCTCCAGTCCGTCTCGAGTTCCGCGCTGGCCCGCACTTCGGCGGCCAACGCCCCATTGGCGAAAACCCCCACATCGAGGGCGACCAGCAGCAGGACATCCTCCAGTGCACCCTGCACCTGGAAATAGGCCCACTCACCCGGCTCCCAATCATCGGGGGCTGGAGGGATGGACCAGCCATCCAATTGTCCGAGTGCCTCTGCGACCCGGGGACGGAAGCGGCGGAACTCCGCCATGCTGCCCTCGAGGTAATACGGCACCGACGCCTGGACGATGCTTTTGAGCTCCTTCATCGTCCGGGCCACCGGAGTGCGCAGGCTCACCCGCCCGTTCTCCACCGCGACGTCGGAGGCCAGCCGGGTCGACAGCACCTCCATGACGACCGCCTCGTAGCGACGTGCGGTCTCAGCACTGCCATCGCCCTGCGCGGAAACGGGCCCAACACCCATGACCAACCCCAGCAACAACAGGGGAATGGCACGTATGGGGTGTCCAGCGGAGCAGCGCAACATGGCAACTGCAATTTAACTCATTATCAAAGCCCTACCGTCCACGCGGACGAATCGGAAAGGCTCACTTTCCGCGCCCCCGTATCACGATCCACACCGTGTACAGCAGGATTTTGAGGTCCAGGCCCAACGACATGTTCTCCATGTAGATGAGGTCGAATCGGAGCCGCTGGACCATCTGCTCGACGTTTTCGGCATAGCCGTATTTGACTTGGCCCCAGGAGGTGATGCCGGGCCGCACCTTCTGCAACCGGGGATAGTGGGCGGCCCGCTGCGAGATGAGGTCGATGTAGTGCTGACGCTCCGGGCGGGGCCCTACGAGCGACATCTCGCCGATGAGGACGTTGAAGAACTGGGGCAGCTCGTCCATCCGGGACTTCCTGAGGAACCTGCCGACCGAAGTGATGCGGGGATCCGCGTCGCTGGAAAGTTGGGGGCCTTGCTTCTCCGCGTCCACATGCATGGAGCGGAATTTGTGGATCATGAAGGGAACGCCCCACCGCCCGACGCGTTCCTGGTGGAAGAACACGGGGCCGGGCGAATTCAGCTTGACCAGGATGGCGATCAACAGGAAGATCGGCGCGAGCAGGACAAGGGCAATGATGCTTATGACGATGTCCATCATCCGCTTCACCACCACCTGGCCCGGCGGCATGATATCGCGCCGGACCGCGATCAGCGGGGCGCCGAACAGGCTTTGCATCCGAACGTGGCCGCTCAGGATGTCGTAGATGTCGGGAATGATCTTGATGCCCACCCCCGTGCCCTCCAGGAGGTGGATGATGCCTTCCAGCTCCGCGTGGTCGGCACTGCTGACCGCCAGGATCACCTCCTCCACATCGTGTTCGGTCACCAGATCGACCAGCCCCCCCACCTTGCCGAGGCATGGCACCCCTTCCAGCGCCCGGCACTCCTCCCCTTCCGTCGGGATGATTCCGATGAAGCGGAAACCCGGATTGCGCTTGAGTGCCCGGATCTCGCGGATGGAGGCCACGGCCTGTTCGTTGCAGCCCACCACCAGCGT
>CALKUW010000156.1 GCA_937996585.1 uncultured Flavobacteriales bacterium | reverse complement strand
CAGGAATACCTCGGCCTCATCCCGGCGGACAATGCGGCCTTCGTGGACTACGCCCTGACGGTCTATCCCAACCTGTATTCCAACGGCCCGACTTCCGATCCGGACTACGGGGTCGGGTGGCATTACCTGAAGTCGCTGTCCTATGATGCGGCGGAGGCTGCGGAGCGGACCGCGATACTCGAGGACATCATCGCCTTGTATTTCCCGAATGGTGCGCCCCCGGCCAATCCGGATCCCTGCACATTGTTGCCGCCCTGTCCGGCCGACCTCGATGACAACGGGCTCATCAACGTCAGCGACATCCTGATGGCGCTCGGGGAGTTCGGTTGCACGGCGGATTGTGCTGCGGACCTCAATGGCGACGGGGCCGTGACCGTGACCGACGTGCTGCTGGTGCTGTCCCAGTTCGGGCAGCCCTGCGACTGAGCGGCTTTGGGCGGAATCGCCATCCATACCCCGGATTGAACATGTTCATGCCGGAAAATGTCACATGGATGGAACATCCCGTGTAGTGCGGGAAAACCACCAGGACATGAAGACCGGAATCCCATTCCTCGCGTTGGCCCTCGTATTGGGGCCCATCGTTGCTGACGTTCAGGCCCAGTGCGAGGCCGACCACACCATCGTGATGGCGGATTACTATTTCGCGCCGTCCGAATTGACCATCGCCCCCGGCGAAACGGTCGCCTTCGTCAATGTGCAGGGCAACCACAACGTCAACGGTGTGACGAACACCCAGACCGGCGAGCCTTGGGGCAATCCGGTGGAGTTCTTCCTCGATGAGACGGAAGGCACCGAGGAAGGGACCTGCATGGGTGTGGTGACCTTCGATGTGCCGGGCGTCTACAACTTCGACTCCAGCCTCGGTTTCCAGGCCCAGCTCGGCATGGTCGGCTCGATCACCGTCGACGCGTTCACCCTGTATGACCTGACCTTCCAATGGACCGGGGACGAGACCGCACCGCAGGCCTGGCAGTCCACCTGGGCCATGAACAGCTATTGCCCCGAGATCATGAACGGGAACGACCCCCACACGGTTTTCTTGGTCAGCGACGCGGGGGTGGAGGCGCTGGGCGACTTCATGAACCTCAATCAATTCGACCTGCTCGGCATGCCCGACATGCAGGAGATCCTGTACTACCACACCGTGCCCGGCATCGTGATGGCGGAGAATCTGGTGGACGGGCTGTCCCTGCCCACCGTGCAGGGGCAGGAGGTCACCTTCGCGGAGGGGCCGAACGGCTGGACGATCAATGGGGTCAACATCATCGACACCGATCATACCGCCTTCAACGGCGTCATCCACATCATCGACTACGGCCTGGCCCCGGAGGGTTTGCCGCAGGCCACGGTGTTCGAGGTGGTGGCCCAGAGCCCGAGCCACAACCTGTTCGAGGAGGCCCTCACTGACAACTTCCTCAACGATGACCTCATCGGGCAGATCATCCTCAACGACAACGAGCCGGCGCCGGGGCCCTTCACGGTGTTCGCCCCGACCGATGCTGCCTGGTACACCTTCGCGATCGAAAACGGTTTCGACGGCGGGGTCGAGGAGCTCTTCGCCTCCCAATACATGGAGGACATCCTGCGCCGGCACATCGTCCAGACGCCCTATGAAAGCGGCGAATTCTTCAACGGTCAGAACCTCAACACCTATGGCGGTGGCAACATCCAGATGTCGATCAACGGCGGCAGCATCTCCGCGGCGAATGCCCTTGTGACCATTCCGGACCTGATGGCCTACAACGGGGTGGTGCACGTGGTCAACGAGGTCATCGATTTCAATTTCCCCGCTCCGGTCGGGACGTGCGGCGGCTGGACCGTCGAGTTGTACAACCAGGACACCTATGATGGTTGGGGCGACACCCAGGTGGACATCTTCATCAATGGTGAGCTCGCGTACGAGGCCAGCACCAACGAGGTGGCGCTGGACACCAACGGGGATTACTTCCCGGATGTCCTCGGCATGAGCACGTTCGCTTTCGCGGTGGACGATGGCGACGTGATCGACTTTGTGTTCGACTACAATTACCCGGGGGGATACCAGGCGGGGTATGTGGTCAAGGACCAGAACGGCGACGAACTTTTTTCGTCGTTCTCGACGAATCAGGACGATCCTGCCAGTGTATTCGGTCTGCAGGTCTGCGGAGAGGAGCCCACATGCGGCCTGATCGAAATCGAGTTTGTCGACCAGTCCCAGGAAGGCTGGATCGGGGGCAGCATGCTCGTCCAACAAAGCGATGGGCCTTCGACCGCCATCAATTTCGGGGACTTCACCTATTTCGAGAGCATCTATCCCTTTTACGAATTCAGGGCGTTCGTTCCGGTCAATGCGGGCGAGCTGGATTTCTTCGTGGGCGCGCCCTTCTACTACAGCGAATACTGCGGTTATCGGGTCTACAGCCCGCAGGGCCAGCTGTTGGTCAACGACGTCAACGACTTCGCGCCTCCGGCCAATGCGCTGGACGTGGCCGTCTGCGGCGGCATTCCCTCCTCTGTGGAAGGGATGGAAGACGGGCCGTTGGTGCTTTCGGTCTACCCGAACCCGGCGCGCGATCGCGTCTTCCTCGAGGGCATCGCGCCCGGCAAAGCCTGGACCGCTGCGCTGGTCGGCCTTGACGGCCGGACCATGGCCCGATTCAACGGCGTGGGCGCCTCGCCCATCGACCTGCCTTTGCTTGCCGCCGGCCTCTACACGCTCAACGTGACCGTCGAAGGCACACCCCACGCCCTCCGCCTCGCCATCGACTGATGCTGAAACCGGAGACCGCATTGGCCTCCGTTGTCAGCATCAGTAGGGGTGTTTGGCCTCACTCGTCGAGGATGCACCGCAGGCAGAGCCCAAAGGCTGGATCCAAGCCTCCGCAAGCATCGAAAAATCGGTCCTCCTTGATGTGTACAACGGGCATCCGAGTCAAGGGACCTTCGTACAGTTTGTCGAGGCGCGTCCAAAACCAGGCGGACTGCTCGCCATTCAAGTCTACAGAGGAAGCAGAGGCCAGGGTATCGATGATGCCGGCTGGTTGGGCACTGAAGCCGAATTTGTTGAATTCCACGTCCGTGAGGGAGAAGTCCCAATCGGTGGGGTCACAGAACTCAGCACCGGTCACATTCGACCAATCCGCAGTGGAGATGCTGCGCGTGTATTGGTGCAGTTGGCTGTATTCGTTGGCCGTGGGGACCCTCCAACCTTCAGGGCACACGCCTTTTGGGTTGAGCAAGGTCCAGCCGTTGTAAAAGGTGTTGTAGGCTTCCGGCAAGTCGGGGCTCACGATGCGTCCGGGTGCATCGACGTCCACGAGTTGATCTGTGGTCAGCTCCGGGATGGGGGTGCCATCGGTGAATTCTGTGGTCTTGAGGTTTTCCGCAAACCAGCATTGCTCCCCGATGCGGACGACCTCATAGGTGTGGCCATCCATGGTGGGGGAGGTGCAGGTGCGCAGATCG
>CALKUW010000155.1 GCA_937996585.1 uncultured Flavobacteriales bacterium | reverse complement strand
CCTTACTCGCAGGCCTGGCCGAAGCCACCGAGGAGCAAGAGCAGGTCACCCACCGCCGTAGCACCGTCACCGTCGAGGTCGGTCGGACAGGGGTTCGCACCGGAAATCTCACAGGAACCGTCATCCACGGAAGCCGTAGCATCGTAGTTGTCAGCATCCGGGTAGGTACAACCGTAAACAATGGCGTTCATACAGCTGCCGTCATCGGCACCAGCGAACGGATTGTACTCTGCGCTGAACGGATCCGTACAACCGGCGCACAGGTCGCATTCAGCGTAACAGACCGCATCGAGGGTCATCGGGCTGTCAACCACGTTGAGCTGGCGGTTGCTGTAACCACCTTCCGTGCAGGAGCCACTGATTTCCTCCCAGGTTCCGCCGTTGCGGTACTTGAATTCGTAGCTGCCCACACCGAGGATGAGGGTCGCTTCCCAGACACCGTAGCCCATCTCGGTCATTACCGTGGCGGGGTCGCCCCAACCGTTGAAGGAACCGGCGATGTCGATGAAGCCGGCCACGTCGATGTTGGATGCGTTCACGCGGAACACGATCTCGAACTGGCAGGAGCCGTCGTCGGTGTTGGCACTGGAGTCGAAGTTCACAGCATCCGGGTTGATGCAACCGTTGTAGTTGCAGGGTCCGGGATCCGTGGCGTCCGGGTTGTAGTTGTCGGCGTTCGGATCGTCACAACCGGGGACCTCCTGGCAGTCGAGCAGACCGTCACCATCGGTGTCGGTGTAATCGCACAGCAGGCTAATGTCACAGGGGTTGGTGAATCCGCAAGCGGAGGGGTCACCACAACCGGGCGTGAAGCTGGAGAGCGGAGCAGCCCAGAGGTACTGGGGACCGAGCACCGGCACAATCGTGCGCCACACACCGTTCTGCTCGGCGAGGGTCAGGATGTTGCCGGACAGGTTGACCGTGAACTGACCACCGCACATGCCCACAGGCGTGGCGCTGGCAATGGCCACGAGGTCGACGAGCAGACCGCCGGTCGGGTCGGTCACGTTGGACATCACGAGCGGTCCGCCCGTTCCGTCGCCGAGGAACACACCGTTCACGGCGATGTTCGGGTTGACGCCACCGTCGGCTTCACATCCACCGGCGAGCGGCTCGTTGGGCGTACCTGAAAGGGTCAGACCCACCAGCCAGACGTTGGATGCACCGGTCGGGAGCGTGGTCTCCATGTAGTCACAAGAACCGTCGTCCTCCGTCGCAAAGCCGTTGTAGTTGCAGGCGATGACGTCGGTACAACCGGGAACCACCAGCGGGTTGCCGTCGCAGTCGAAGCCTTCGGCTGCGTACTCACAGGAGCCGTCGTCGGTCGTGGCGAGGGCGCTGTAGTTACAGGCTGCCTCGTCGTTACAACCAGGACCGAGGGCAGCCACACCGAGGCTCACCGCCAGACGCGGAGCCGTGTAGTTGGTGACCTCGTTGATCCAGTAGGATGCTTCGGCCGGACCCATGGTCGGGTTCAGCGTGAGCTGGGTAGCGGCGATGTTGGTGCCGTTCAAACCGTCCACGTATTCCGTCGTGGCGACGTCCCACCACTGCCAGGGAGCACCGTCGAAGGGCTCGGTCGGCGCGCCATCCACGTAGTTGTTGAGCACGGGGAAGAGACCGTCCCAGCCCTGGTTGCCGTAAGCGACAGCCGGGTCAGGCAGACCAATCTCAGCGAAGACCGCGTTGTTGTTGGAGGTATAGCCGTTGATTTCGGAGTGGATGTCGTAAGCACCGCTCACTTCCACCACGGGCTCGTTGGTCGTCGGAACGATGAGCACACCGGTCGTGTAGGGTGCGAATTGGTCGTGCGGACCCTGGAAGCTCACCATCGGCACATCGCCTTCGTCGAGCCAGTTCAGGTCACCAAGTGCACCACCGAGGTTCATCTGGAAGTTGAAGTCGGAGCTGTAACCCACGTGGTTGGCCATGCACAGCTGGAAGCCACCCACCTCGGCCGGAGCGTAAGCGTCGTTCGTGGCGTCCGGGTTACCGTGGATGTCCTCGACCACCATCGGGATCTGGCTGCCCGTTCCCGGGTCGTACCAGAACTTGGAAATCGGCACACCACTGTCATCGAGGATGATGTCGTTGTAACTGGAGATGCCAGCGGATGCGAGGGTGATGTATCCACCCGTTCCCTCACCGAACATGGCAATCTGGTTACCGTCGATGCCGTGGGGGTTGCCATCCTCTGCAACGGACTTGCGGAAGTAACGAACGGCCGTACGGCTGTCCTGCACACCGCGGTAAGCGGCCTGGATGAGCTGCAGCGTGCGCTCGTCCTGGGTCTCTGCGAGCGGGTTCCATCCAAGACGGTAGTCGCAGCTCGCGACCACGTATCCCTTCTTGGCGAACTCGGTACAGATGGCCACGGCGCAGCTGTCGTCCTTGTTACCGACTGCGCTGCCGTTGACGTACTGCGGAAGGAAGTTACCCGTGTGGAAGTACAGGATGAGCGGGCGCTCCGTGAGGATGTCACCGGCGGGCTCATAGATGTCGCACACCAGCGGCTGGGGCGCGGGGGGCAAACCCTGCAGGGCCGTGATGACCGTGATGTTCGTACCGTAGACGACGTCAGTGGTGACGTTGACTTCGTCGAACACCTCGTCGATGTAGCGCACACCGTTGTTGTTGACCTCACCTTCGGTCACGAGACCGAGGGACAGCCCCATGCGGGGAGAGTTGTAGTCCACGATCTGGTCAATCCAGAACAAGGCCTCGGCCGGCCCCATGGTCGGGTTCAACGTAAGGGACGTCGCGAGGATGTTGGTACCGTTGGCATCATCATATGCCTGAACCGCTGCTTCGTCAAACCACTGCCAGGGTGAAGCGTCAAAAGGCTCGGTCGGGACACCGTCCACATAGCTGTTCAACACCGGGAAAAGACCCGACCAGCCATTGTTGTTGGCAGATGCAGCATCCGGGATGTCAGCATCTGCGAAGGACGCGTTGTTGTTCGTGGCGTATCCGTTGATCTCCTGGTGGATATCGTAGGCACCGCTCACTTCCACTACGGGCTCGTTCGTCGTGGGAACGATGAGGACCGCCGTCTCATACGGAGCGTAGGGATCGTGCGGGCTCTGGAAGCTGACCATGGGGATGTCACCCTCATCGAGCCAGTTCAGGTCACCGAGTGCACCTCCCATGTTGAACTGGAAGTCGAAGTCGGAGCTGTAGCCCACGTGGTTGGCCATGCACAGCTGGAAACCACCCACCTCAGCCGGAGCATAGGCGTCGTTCGTAGCGTCCGGGTTGCCGTGGATGTCCTCGACCACCATCGGAATCTGGCTGCCCGTTCCCGGGTCGTACCAGAACTTGGAAATCGGCACACCGCTGTCATCGAGGATGATGTCGTTGTAGCTGGAGATACCGGCCGTGGCGAGCGTGATGTAACCACCCGTTCCATCGCCACCCATGGCAATCTTGGTGTCGTCAATGCCGTAGGGATTGCCGTCCTCGGCAACAGACTTGCGGAAGAAACGAACGGCCGTACGGCTGTCCTGCACGCCGCGGTAGGCGGCCTGGATCAGCTGCAGGGTGCGCTCCTCCTGGGTCTCGGCAAGCGGGTTCCATCCGAGGCGGTAATCCACACTGGCCACCACGTAGCCCATTTTGGCGTAGCGGGTGCAGAGCTCGACGATGGCACTGTCGGTCTTCGTTCCCTGCGTTCCACCGTTCAGGTAAGGGGGCAGGAAGTTACCGGTGTGGAACATCATCAACAGCGGACGGCTGGTCTCGGTGTCACCCGTTGGCTCGTAGAGGTCGAGTACGAGGGGCTGCGGTGCGGGGGGCAAGCCCTGCAAGGCAGTGATCACCGTGATGTTGGTGCCGTATTGGATATCGGAGGTCACCGTGACATCGCTGAACACCTCATCGAGGTAGCGGGTCTGGGCTCCGGCGGTCAGGCAGACAAGGAAAGCTGCCAAAAGGAGACAAGTTTGCTTCATGGTTTGGTCCCAAAGTTGAGTGTGAAAGATAGACAACCTTCATTACAGTGTGTACTTATTACACACAGGATTGAAATTCAGGCGAGAAGGGAATTTGTAAGTGTCAAAAAGACACCCGAATTCAGTTCCGGGTGTTCACCTCGTAGAGCAGACTCAAGTAAGCCAAGCGGCCCACCGAAGGCCCACCATAAGTCTCTATATGCCAGTTTTTCAGCACATTGGATGCACCAGCCTTAATGGTCAGGTTCAGTTGGTCGATGCGTGCATTGGCCTGGACATCGAGCAGATCGAACGTGGGGACGAAGCCGGTGAACTGCGGTGAGCCTTCAAAAACAAATCCCTGAACCCACTTATAATTCACGCCGAAACCCCATGTACTTGCCTCACGCAAACGAAGGTCACGGGTGCTGACACCCAAATTATACTTGTGTTCTGGTGTATTGAATGCCGGAATAATCGGGTCGTCCTCATTGGTCTTCACCAATCGATTCCAACTGTAATTACCCGACAACATCCAGTTGTCCCCCACGTACCAATTGGCACCGATGGAAGCTCCGGTGGTCCGAACCTCGTTGATGGAATTGGCCGCATATCGGTATACATCGATTCCCGTGACAGCACTGGGGAAAGCCGGGTTCTGGAAGAGAACATCCAAGCCGATGTTGTATCCGATGAAATGGTTGTATTGGCTGTAATACCAGCTACCGTCGAGGTACAACTTGTCCCACAGCGTAGTGCGGTAGCCCACTTCTACCGACCGCACCTGTTCCGGGCGCAAAGGCGCAATGTTGAAGTATTGCATGGTGTCCAGGTTGCCAAAGGGCAATCCGGCCGCACTTGAAATGCTGTTTCTGTAATCGATGAAACTCGAGATGGTCACCAGGCTGTCCCTACCCTCGAGGTTTCCGACCAACGTGGCCGGTCCCACATCGAGGTAGAGGTATTGGTCGGCCAACGTTGGATTCCTCAAGGCACTGGAGAAGCTAACGCGCAAGTAGTCCTGTTCTCTGGGCTTCCAAACGAGCGAAGCAGCAGGAGAGAAGACCCAATCGAAATTTTGATTCTTGTCGGCCCTGACCGTCGCAGTGGTGATCACCTTGTCTTCAGCAAATCGCTTGCGGGCACCGGCGTAGAGTCCCATTTCCTGGTTGGTAATGACCACACCTGCGGTGTCGCTGAAAATGGTGCCATCGCTGTTCGGC
>CALKUW010000154.1 GCA_937996585.1 uncultured Flavobacteriales bacterium | reverse complement strand
GCCAGTTGTTTTCACGCGCCTCGAGCACCTCGTCATTGAGGGCGACGCCGGGCGTCACCATCTCGGTGACGCCCCGCTTGACGATGGTCTTGGTGGTCTTGGGGTCTTCGAGCTGGTCGCAGACCGCTACGCGATGGCCCGCGCGGACCAGCTTGGGGAGGTAGGTCTCCAATGCATGGTGGGGGAAGCCGGCCAGTTCAACTTCCGAGGCCGCTCCATTTTTCCTGGCGGTAAGGACGATGTTGAGGACCTTGGCCGCAGTGACGGCGTCCTGCCCGAAAGTCTCGTAGAAATCGCCCACCCGGAAAAGCAGGAGTGCGTCCGGGTGTTGTGCCTTGACGCGGTTGTATTGCGCCATCAGGGGCGTTTCCTTGGCGCCCTTTTTCTTGGTGGATGTTGCCGCGGCCTTGGCCATGGCGCGTTCAGGAAGCGACTTTCAGCCGACTCTGATCGCTGTCGTCGAATTGCTGGCGGGCATATTCGCCGGTGACGCGCAGCTCATCGACCCCTTCCTTTCCGGGAAGTTCGAACATGGCGTCGCTCAGGACCGCTTCACAAATGCTGCGCAAGCCGCGGGCGCCCAGCTTGCACTCCACCGCCTTTTCCACGATGAAATCGAGGGCGTCAGCATCGAATTGAAGGGCAATCCCATCCAGTTCAAACAGGCGTTGGTACTGCTTGATCAGTGCGTTCTTGGGCTCGGTCAGAATGCGGCGAAGCGCATCCGGATCGAGCGGGTCGAGGTGCGTCAGCACAGGGAATCGGCCGATGAGCTCCGGAATGAGGCCAAAGCTGCGGAGATCGGCTGGTGCAATGGCGGAGAGCAATGTTTCCGGACGCGCGTCTGCTCCGGTATTGAATCCGATGCTGGAGGTGGCAATCCGCCGCTCGATGTGCTGTTCGATGCCACTGAAAGCTCCCCCGCAGATGAAGAGGATGTTCCGCGTATCGATGGTGATCAGCTTTTGCTCTGGGTGTTTGCGGCCACCTTGGGGGGGCACGTTCACCTCGGCACCTTCGAGCAACTTCAGCAAAGCCTGCTGAACGCCCTCTCCGCTCACGTCACGCGTGATGGACGGGTTGTCACTCTTGCGGGCAATCTTGTCGATCTCGTCGATGAAAACGATGCCGCGTTGCGCCTTGGCCACGTCGTAGTCCGCAGACTGGAGCAGTCGGGAAAGCACGCTCTCCACGTCTTCACCTACGTAGCCCGCCTCTGTGAGGATGGTCGCGTCGGCAATGCAGAAAGGCACCTTCAGCAGGCGGGCAATGCTGCGCGCCAGCAGGGTCTTTCCGGTTCCGGTCGCGCCCACCAGGACGATGTTGGATTTGTCGATTTCGACATCGTCTCCTTCGGCAGGATGGGCGAGTCGCTTGTAGTGATTGTACACCGCCACGCTGAGCGTCCGCTTCGCATTCTCCTGACCGATGACGTAATCGTCCAAGAACCGCTTGATGTCGGCAGGACGTTCCAGTTGCAGCCCGGGATCGAATCCGCCATCGCCGTCGGAGTGGCGTTCCTCCTTCACGATGGCGTCCGCCTGCTCGATGCAATGGTCGCAGATGTGGCCCGTCACCCCCGCAATGAGGATGTCGACTTCCGACTTCTTGCGCCCACAAAACGAGCAGTTGATTTCGCGATCCGCCATTTTCTAATCAGTCAGCCTTGCGCTCGAGGACTTCGTCGATCATGCCATATTCCTTGGCTTCGTCGGCGATCATCCAGTAGTCGCGGTCACTGTCTTCCCAGACTTTCTTGTAATCCTGTCCGCTGTGGTGGGCGATGATCTTGTAGAGCTCTTCCTTGAGCTTTCCGATCTCCCGGGCGGTGATTTCAATGTCACTGGCCTGACCACGGGCACCGCCCAAGGGCTGGTGAATCATGGTACGGCTATGCTTGAGGCCTGTTCGCTTTCCAGCAGCACCGGCACAAAGCAATACGGCGCCCATGGAAGCGGCCATTCCCGTGCAGATGGTGGCCACATCGGGGCGGATGTACTGCATGGTGTCGTAGATGCCGAGACCTGCGTATACACTGCCTCCAGGGGAGTTGATGTAAATCTGGATGTCCTTGGTGGGGTCCGTGGACTCCAAGAACAGCATCTGCGCCTGGATGATGTTGGCGATGTAGTCGTCTACCCCGGTTCCGAGGAAGATGATGCGGTCGGCCATCAGGCGGGAGAAGACGTCCACCTCGCGGAAGGGCATCTGGCGCTCCTCGATGACGGTCCGGGTCATGTTCTCGGGTCCGTGTACGGCGGAGATGTAGTCCTCAACGTGGTGGCTGGTGAAGCCGCGGTCCTTGACGGCGTACTTCAGGAATTCCTTGCGCGTGGTCATCATGAGTGCTGAAAGTTAACCCTGACGGTTCACAGGGCAACGGGAATATTCAGAGGGAACGGACGATTTCCATCCACTCGTCGTGGGAAATCTCCTTCTCCTTGATCTTGGCGAGTTCGCGCAGCTTGTCGATGGCCTTGCGCTCGTAGATGGACTCGGCCACCCGGCGAACCTCCTTCTGGTCGGACAGCATCTGGGCGACCATGGGGTCGAGCTGCTCGGCCTCCAGCGGAATGCCGTATTGCGCATACTGGGCCTTGATGGCGTTGCCCGCCTCGGCCTTGATTTCCTCCCCATCCACATCGATGTCGTGCTCGTCGATGATGTGGTTCTGGATGATCTGCCACTTGATGCCCTTCGCGTATTCTGCGAACTCATTCTCGATTTCCTCCGCCGTGATGGGCTTCTCGTTGGCCACCTGTATCCAGCGCTTGAGGAAATCCTCCGGCAGCGGCGGGTCGAGCTTGTCGACGACCTCCTCCACGAACTTCCGGCGGAAGACGCGGTCTCCGTCCCGGTCAAAGATGCGCTCGAGGTCTTCGCGCACCTTGGCGCGGAATCCTTCCTCGTCGGTCACGGCATCCTCGCCGAACAGCTTGTCGTACAGCTCCTCGCCGAGCTCGGCCGGTTCGATGTGGCGCACCTCCTTGACGGTGAAGCGCAGGGGGCTCTTGAATTCAGCCGCAGCCTTGGCGTCCAGGCCCAGCATGCGGGCGAGGTCCTCAGCGTCGCGGCTCACGTGGTTCGGCTGGACGACCGCCTGACCGTCCTTTTCCAATCCCATCAAGGCCTTGGTGGTCTTGGCGTCTTTCACGGATTCCATGCTGATGGTGCCCTCATGCATCACGCCGCCGGGTTTGACCTCATCGCCCTCCATTTCCACGAATTCGCCGACGACGAGGCAATCCTCACCGATGGCATCGCGCTCGGACATCTTGCCGTAGCGGCGGCGCAAGTCGCCGATCTGCTCGTCGATCAGGGCGTCATCGATGCGCACCTTGTGGTTGACGAACTTGGTGAACCAACCGAATTTGATGTCCACTTTGGGGCTCAATCCGATGTCGTAGCGGAAGGTGAAGGTGTCGGGCTTGTCCCAATCTCCCTCCGAGTCGTTCTCCTTGGCGGGAATGGGTTGGCCAAGCAGGCGCAGCTTCTCCTCGCGGATGTAGCCGTCCATTTTTTCCCCGAGCAACTTGTTCAGCTCATCGGCGAGTACGGCCTTCCCGTATTGCTTGCGCACAAGCTGGATGGGCACCTTGCCTGCGCGGAATCCGGGCATCTTCACCTGCTTGCGGTATTCCTCGAGGATGCCGTCCACCTTTTCCTTGTAGTCCTCCGGATGGACCTTGACGGTCAGGACGCCGTTCAGGGCGTCGATGTTTTCCTTGGTGATTTCCATGTCTTCAATCTGCCAGCGGGTGGCTTCATTGTTCAGTGCGGGCGAAGGGACTCGAACCCCCACGCCTTGCGGCACCAGATCCTAAATCTGGCGTGTCTACCAATTCCACCACGCCCGCAGGGGGCGCGAAGATAGGCCGTTCGCGCACGGCAGCGAAGCTTCAGGGCACGTTCGTGAAGGGGGTGTCGGGGCAGAGGTGCGGTGTCGCAGGTTCGCCTCGTGCTCTCCCTGTTTCCAGCACGGCCGTCACCCTCCGGGGTGGCCGAGGAGGTCGGCCTGCCCTGCGCCCTGCGCAAGGTGGTGCCGGCTTCCTTTCGGCTGGCGATGGCATGGTTGATGTTGGCGCCGTTCCATCCCCTGGCCGCAAGGGCGCAGTCGGTGGGTGCGTCCATGCGATTTGCTGCACCTGGAGCCTGGTCGATTTGTGGCGGCGCCAGCTTGGCCCCCGGGCCGATCAAGGAAAGCGAAACGAGATGGAAAGGGACATTCCGATGGGGGTCGTCCGGCTTTGGCGGGATGGGGCTGATTCATCTGCTGCGTGTGGATGGGGAAAGCCGAATAGGAGTCGGTTGCACCTGGTACCGCGGCGCAGGCGGGTTGGTCCACACCGGTGTCCACCGCACCATCCGCTGGGGCATCCATTGGCCACTTGTGCAACCAGCGGCCCGGCCATACCGGCCCAACGTGTGGTGGACGTGGACAATGGACGCAGGCCAGGGTGCGGTCATCGGCATCCGTTTGGACGGATTGCCCGGCGCGCTGCCTGAGATTGCCGCTACCATTTCGAGGGGCCGTTGGCAATTCGTTCTTGGCTCACGTGGGGGATTCGCCGCCCTGCGCCTTGGGCATCCACATAGCACTTCCATCCATTGCTTGCTGGGGGTCGCCCGCGGCGACATTCCCTGGTGCGGTATGGACATCGGCACTTTGACGGGGTCGTCAGCTCTGCCTTCCGGTCCACAGCATACCACTGAGTTCCCATGGTGAGGCAGGGGTGCATCTATGCTTGGGTCCTGGTGGCTGTCTCACACATCCCAGCAATGGCGCAACAGGGGATGACGGGTCCGGATGCGCCGGATGCGCCGCTGGTGGCGTCGGCGTGGGAAGCCGGTTGTCTGACGCTTGAGGAATGCGCGGCGCTCGAAGTGGCTTTTCAGGACCCCGGCATGTTCGCCTTGACGCAGCAGGGTGTGGCGCTCTTGCTGGCACCCGAAAGGCGCCGGGATGTGTTGGATTGTCTGCGTATGCTTCCGGCATGGCAGGCGGCATTCAAGTCAGGCTTGGTGGTAGCACAGGCTCCACTTTCCCGACGCATGAACTGGCGATGGGATCTGCGGCCCTCCGCCGGCGGCCAGCCTTTCCTCGAAGGGCGTCTGGCCTGGACTGCGAGGTCCACAGGGCGGCGCAGATCCGGATTCCGCGCTTCCTTATCTGAAGGTGCGCCCGCATTGGATGCCGCATTCATCATGCATTCCATGGCGGCTGGTGACCTGTGGATTGGATCTCTGGTGGGCCGTTTCGGCCAGGGTTTGGTCGCGTGGACGCCGAGTGCCTACGACGACCTCGGTGGCATCACCGGAAGTCACCGGATTGGCCGCGGTATCGGACCCGCCGGATACCGCCGGGAAGGGATGACGATGGGGCTGGGTTGGCAGGACCGCAGTGGTCGTGGCAGGAAGGGGCGAAGATGGGCCATGCTGGGGCGCATCTGGCCCCAGAACCGGGATGTCTTCGCAATGGGTTCAGAAGGTCGACATTGGTCGTGGGCATGTCGGATGCAATCGCGCGTGGACCGCGTGGCCACGATCGTTTTGGGCCTCGATGGTCGGGGCGAGAGAGGCGGTTGGAGCTGGCGCGTGGCCGGGGCGGCATTCCCTGCGGGATGGGTGGCCAGGGCGAGCATGTTGTACACGCTTTCCACGCACGTGGAAGGACACACCGTCATCGAGCGCACCCATCCCGGCCATCCCGAAAGTTGGTCGGGTAATTCCGATGATGCGGCCAGTATGATGGAGGCCCTGCCGGGGTGGCACTGGCGGTGCGGATTGGATGTGACGGGCAGCGGAAATGTGGAGGGTTGGGCGCGATGGATGGAGGACGCCGAAGGGACACCGCCCTTTCGGCGGCAGCGCCGGAGCGCATTCCGTTTCCAATCAGGGGCGCACAGGATTGACGTCCGTGTCAGGTGGTCTGAGAAGGAAGCAGCGGAGGACGGAATCGACGGTCCCCGGAAAGGGACAGCATGGACATTGGCGCTCAGCACCCGGGGCGAGACCGGCGGAGATGGCTTTCGCACATGGCGCTTGCACGGAGCCGTTTCCGGCCAGGGAGAGCGGCGCACGTTTGGCGCGGCCTTCATCTGTTCACTCAAGCGCGGAAATGGATCCACATGGCGATGGGGGTTCGGGCAATCCTGGGGAGATGAGGGCGCACCCACACTGACCGTGTCCGGATGGGATGGGCGGCCTGCCGAGGCTTTCGGTCGGGGGGCGTTCAAAAGCTACCTCCGATGGAAATCAGCCTCCGGGCGCTGGCAATGCGGGGTTCGGATGGCGATGGCTCCCCAAGAGCCGGATGCCGCTGCGGACAGGTCCGTGCAGGGTATCCACGCCTTGAGGGTGGAATTCCAACCGTTCCTGACACCCGCGCGGAAGGGGTAGCGGCTATATTGCCGGTCAGCGCGGCTCCGGACACGATGTTCGGGGCTATGAGCGCCACATACCAAACCATGGCAACCACCTCCGACATCAAGAACGGCCTTTGCCTGCGCCACCAGGGCGGGCTCTACCAGGTCCTCGAATTCCTTCACAAGAAGACGGCCCGGGGTTCCGGCAACGTCTGGACCAAGATGAAGAACCTCGAGAACGGCAAGATCATCGAGCACAGCTACAATACCGGAGCCAAGATTGACGTGATCCGCGTCGAGACCCGGGAGTACACCTATCTCTACGAGGATGACATGGGTTACAACTTCATGAACTCGGAGACCTTCGAGCAGATCCTGCTGGAGAAGCACCTGATTGACAACCCCCAATTCCTTCAGGACGAAATGAAATGCCTCATCGTCTTCCACGCGGAGGAGGAGCGCCCCCTGAGTGCCAGCCTGCCGAGCCACATCGAGGCCGAGATCACGTATACCGAACCCGGGGTCAAGGGTGACACGGCGACCAACACGTTCAAGCCGGCCACCATCGACACCGGCGCTGAAGTGCGGGTGCCGCTGTTCATCAATACGGGCGACAGGATCAAGGTCGACACCCGGACGGGCGATTATTCGGAGCGGGTCAAGAAGTGACACCGCATGTCCGCTGACCTCCGGACCAGGAAGAGGCTGGAGCGCCTTCGCCAGCAGGCGGACGCGCTCCTGGAACTGACACAGGCGATCAACCGCAATGTGGAGGATGAGGCTTTGTTTGCCCTGTACCGGAAATGCCTGGAGTCCATGGGGGTCGGCAAACTGGCGCTCTTCGCGCGGCATGGGGACGATCGTCTCTGGGTTTGCCGCGTAGAATGGGGCTACCCGACCAGCCTGCCTCCCCTCGACAACGCGCATGAGGTGCTGTCAGGCAAGGCCCACGCCATCGTGGACGGCCAGACGGCCGTGGAGTTCGACCTCGCCATCCCCGTTGAGCACGACGGGGAAGTCATCGCCTATGTGGTCATGGGCGACCGGGAGGAGGGCCGGGGCATGAGCCCCTCCATTCGCCACGTGCGGTTCATCACCACATTGACAAACGTCCTGGTGGTGGCCCTGCGCAACAGGGAACTGACGGCGCAGCGCATCCAGTCTGCTGGACTGGAAAGGGAGTTGGCGTTGGCCGGAGAGATGCAGTCCATGCTCCTGCCGTCTGTCCTGCCCAACGACATCCACCGGACCTTTGCCGCGCGCTACCGGCCCCACCACCACGTCGGGGGCGACTACTACGATGCCGTGGCCCTCTCGGACGGACGGATGGCCATCGCCATGGCCGATGTCAGCGGAAAGGGCATGCCCGCCGCATTCCTGATGTCCAACTTCCAGGCTCACCTGCACGCCCAGCTCGAACGCCACGGCCACGACCTGGAGACGCTGGTGAAGTCGCTCAACGACCGCGTTTTCAGTAGCGCCCGGGGTGAGCGGTTCATCACGCTCTTCCTCGCAGTGCACGATCCTGCCGCCAAGCAGGTGCGGTACGTGAACTGCGGCCACAATCCGCCGTTGTTCGTGCCCGCTTCGGGTGCCGGGACCTTCCTCGGTGAGGGGTGCGTCGGACTCGGCATGCTGGATGACCTGCCCGAAGTGGGGGTCGGCGTGCTCGATGCGGGATCCGACTCTACCCTCGTGTGCTTCACCGATGGGCTCGTAGAACAGGAGGACCCCACCGGTGATGCCTATGGGGAGCACAGGCTGCAGAAACTCGTTGAGGGCGAGCGCGGCACCGGCACCGAGGCATTGAATACCGCGATCATCGTGGATTGGGAGCAGCACCGTGGAGTCGCGGATCCAGCCGACGATACGGCCCTGCTTACCGTGCGCTTTTCCTGAGTTCGAGGTCCACCGCCACGAGGATGGCGAGGAATCCCCAGAAGGGAGCGCTGGCCTTGTCCGTGTCCAGGTAGTTGTTCAGCACACCGTGAATGAAGTAGGTCATGAGACCGAGGTAGATGGACAGCACCCATAGCGAGCGCCAGCGGTGCTGTTCCCTCAGGGCACGATACGTTCTGAAACCGAGGGCGCAACTGGCGTAGAGCAAACCGAGCATGACCAGTGCACCCGGCCACCCCTGCTCGGCGAGCGGGCCCAGGTATTCGCTGTGGGCATTGCCCCGGTCGGCATTGTTGGTGGAGATGATGGTCCGATGCTCGGAACGCTGGTGGGGGGCGTAGACGAATTGGTACGTTCCGGGTCCCCATCCGGTGTGGGGCCGCTCCTGCCACAGGCTGACCGCACAGCTCCATCGGTTGATGCGCTCGAGGTTGGAGGCGTCGCTCGAGACGTTGCTGATCGATTCGACGTGCTCCGTCAGGTCATCGGAGGAGTCCTGGTCATTGCGCTCCAACGTGATCAGCAGCTGGTCCCATGACAACACGAGCATGCCCGCTGCCAGGGCACCGGTCAAGAAGAGCGTGCGCAATTGGACGCCCAGCACCATGAGCAAACCGAGCCCCCCGGCCGCGACGAGTGACACCCATGCTGCCCTTGTGAACGACAATATGAGCCCGACCGTCAGGACCAGGAATGCCAGGCCCATGCCGAGTTTGCCCAGGGCCTGTCGGTTTGGCTTGAAGAGCAGGGCCAACAGTGGGAACCAGAACATCGCGAGCACCGCGCCATAGCTGGTATGGTCCTTGAAGAAGGGCTCCATCACCCAATGTCCAGCCTGCTTGTCGAATCCGTAGCCGGAATGCCGGAAGACGGTGTACCCGATGACCACCATGAGGGGAACCGTGTAGAGCAGAACGAATTGTTCCTGCTTCACACCCTGGCGGAATAGGGGGACGAGGAGAAAGAAGAATCCGACCACGAACCAACCCCTCGCCAAGGTGAATTTGAAGGAAACCAAAGGGTCCCAGGAGACCAGGGTGGTGATGGCGAGCCAGGCGAACATCACCTGAATCCAACGGGTGACTGGGTGGTGGTCGAGCGCATCGTCCATGCCCACACCGCGCATCCTGTCCATCAGGAACAGCAGGAGCAGACCGAAGAGGATGGGCTCAGTGGGCAGGTACAGACCGACGCCGCCCATGTCGAGTTGCTCGAGGTTGAGGCTCAGCGGCACGGTGGCGATGAGGCCCCACAGCAGCAGATCGCGCCGGGCGAGGGCGAGCGCGGCGATGCCGACGACCAGGGGCAGGGCGGCCAATGCGTACAGCTCCTGGGCAATGCCCGCCGCAAGGAGGAGGGCGAATCCCAGCACCACCCAAAGGAGCGGACCCCGGAAGCCCGGAGCCGCCCCGTTGCGGGCAGCAGGTTGGGACTCCGGGGCGGGGGTCATCGGATGGCGTCGCGCATCAGCAGGAACACCAGGGCAGCGAGGACCACGGAAATGGCCCCCATCACTGTGATCAGCCAGCGCACCGGCCGGGCCTTCTTGTCCGCTACGGCGGCGCGGTCCACAACGAATGCGGCGGGAATCTGCGATTCCGCATCGAGCTTGTTCAGGTCGAAGCGCTTCTTGAGCACCGCCTCCTGCTCGAAGGCGTCCTCGAGCTTGGTGGTGAGCTGGTTGAACTCAGTGGCGTAGGGGGCCAGCTTTTCCATCTTGCCGAGGATGTTGGCGGCGCGGCCGGGTTGCCCTTCCGCGAGGGCGGTGGCGTACTGCTCATTCAGGCCTTCGATCTGCACGGGGTAGTCGTATACCCCCTCGCGGCGGAGATCGGCGAGCCGATCCTCCATGCGTTCGATGCCCTTCTGATGTTGCTCCAAGCTTTGCTTGGCATAGCGGAACGCCTCCAGCGCGCGGTCGTTCCGCAGCTGGTTGGCGACCGAGTCCGTGAGGTTGGCAATGTCGTTGGCCATGTCCCGGGCCATCGTGGGATCCTTGTCGAACACATCGATCTGGATGGAGCCGTAGCGCGTGAGGGAGGCGTCGACCTTGCCGGCGTAAACCTTGGCCATGTCCGCCTGTGCACCGGGCTCGCCGCGGTTGATCTCGTAATGCGTCCAGAGGTCATACTTCTCGATGATGCGGCGGCGCACCCGGTCGGAGTTGAGAATCTGGAGCAGGCGCTCGGCATCCTCCGTCTCACCATAGGCGAGGATGTCTTCCCGTTTTTCGGCTTCGTAGAACTGGGCACCGATGGACTGCTGCGGCAGGGCGAAAAGGACCACCGAGGACTGGAATTCAGGCTCGATGAGGAACGATGCTGCGGCACTCAGGATGCCACCGATGATGCCGGACAGGATGAGCGGGTTCCGCCATTGCCACACCTTGCGCAGCAGCGTGGCATCCTGCATTCCGTCGTTGTTCTGGTTGTGCTCCATGGGCTTCGGCTCGGTGTGGGTTCAGGTCCGGCGTGCAAGATGCACCGGAGTGCCTCCGAAACGCAAGGAGAATCCACCGCAGTATGCACGAAAGCCGGCTTTTCCCTGCGAAGCGGGTTGTAGCTTCGTCGCATGGCGGTGGTGGCGTTCAATACCAGACTGGTGGTTCCGGGTCGATTGGACGGCATCGGCTGGTTCACGCTGGAGACGGTGCAGCGCATCACTTCTGCCCATCCGGAGCACGAGTTTCACTTGCTGTTCGACCGCACTCCGCCGGAGGATCTGTTCCCCGGGGACAATGTGCACTGCCATTGGCTGTGGCCGCCGGCGCGCCGGCCTTTCCTGCAGGACCTCTGGTTTGACCGCGCTGTTCCCAGGCTGTTGCGACAGGTGGGGGCCGAACTTTTCGTTTCGCCGGACGGATTTGCCAGCCGGATGACGGACGTGCCCCAGGTTGTCGTCCAACACGACTTGAATTTCGAACACCACCCGGAGTGGCTGCCGAACAACGTGGCCCGGCACTACCGCAAGCGCTTTCCCGATGCCGCTCGCCAAGCGCTCCGGGTGGCCACGGTCAGCCGATTCAGTGCGGGGGACATTCACGAGCAGTACGGCGTGGAGAAGGACCGCATCGACGTGGTCTACAACGGTGCGGGATCGGCCTACCATGGCGTTCCGCTCGGCGTGGACCGGGAGGAACAGGTGAGGGCGGTGCGCAGAAGGCACAGCGGGGGACAGCCTTACTTCGTCTTCATCGGGACACAACATCCACGGAAGAACCTGGCCGGCCTGATTGCGGCTTTCAACCGATACCGCAAGGAGGGGGGAAGCTGGGACCTGTTGCTCGTGGGGTCAGCGATGTGGAGGAAGCGGGGGTTCGATGCGCGTAACGCACTCGACGGGCTCGATGGCGACATCCGCACCCACGTCCATCAATGCGGGTGGTTGCCCCAGGATGAGCTGGCCCAGGTGTTGGCGGCTGCGGGTGCCCTCGTCTTCATCCCTTGGTTCGAGGGCTTCGGCATTCCGGTCCTCGAGGCATTCTCCGTGGGAACACCCGTCATCCATAGCAATTGTACCTCTTTGCCGGAAGTTGCAGGAGGTGCCGGTTTGCAAGTGGATCCCGGCGATACCGAAAGCGTCGTGGAAGCGATGCACAGGATGGAACGGGAGCCGGGCCTGCGGGAGGTACTCGCCGAAAAAGGCAAGGAGCGCGCCGAGGCCTTCAGTTGGGACCGGACGGCGGCCCTGCTCTGGACCTGCATCCACAAGGCCGGCAGGAAAGCGGGGCTCGACATGGGCAGTGTGCCCGAAATGAGCACCACCCTCTGATGGCCCTGCTGCTGCATGCCACGGAAGGCCGCCTTGAGGCCGGGGTTGATGAGGCCGGTCGGGGTTGCCTGGCCGGGCCCGTCACAGCCGCTGCGGTGATTCCCGGTCCTGCGGGGGTGCAATGGCTGGAGGCTGGCCTCGATGACAGCAAGGCCTTGACCGCGGCGACCCGTGACCGATTGCGCATCCTGATCGAGGAACAGGCGCTGGCGTGGTGCGTCGGTTGGGCCAGTGTGCAGGAAATCGAAGAGCACAACATCCTGCAAGCCACCTACATGGCCATGCACAGGGCCATCGACGGATTGTCCGTCCGCCCGGAATTCCTGCTGGTCGATGGGAACCGCTTCCGCCCCCATGACATTCCGCATTCGACGGAAATCAAGGGGGATGGCCGTTTCCTCGCCATTGCGGCGGCGAGCATCCTGGCCAAGACCCACCGGGACGAGCGGATGAAAGCACTGGACGCCGCCCATCCGGGGTACGATTGGGCCAGCAACAAGGGGTATCCCACCAAGGCGCACAGGACGGCCATCATCGAACGCGGCGGAACGCCCCACCACCGGCGAACTTTCCGGGGGGCGCAAGGGCGGTTATTCCCGGACTGACGGCGATTAAAGGAACCCTATCGATTTATAGGGTTACCAAACGGTTAATCGTGCGCCAACCCGCCCGTCGCGAGGCTTCTTGGGGGTAATTTCACCGTACCAAACCATCATGCAATTCAACATGAGGAAGTTTCATTCCCTCTTGAGCCTGGCCTTCTGCCTCGTGCTCAGCTCCCTGGCTTCAGCGCAGGACTGTTCCCTCTTCTTCAGCGAGTACGCCGAAGGGTCCTCGAACAACAAGTACCTGGAGATCTACAACCCTACCCCCACCGCCATCAACCTCGGCAGTTACGCGTTCCCGAACGTGAGCAATGCGCCGACCGTGGTGGGTGAATACGAATTCTGGAACACGTTCCCGGCCGGTGCGACCATCGATGCCTTCGGAACGTACCTGATCGTCCACGGACAGGCCGACTCCCTGTTGCTGCTTTCCGCGGACCACACCTTCAACTTCCTCTCCAACGGCGATGACGGCTTCATGCTGGTCGAAGGAACGGAGGCGAGCTACACCGCTGTGGACGCCGTAGGCGATTTCAACGGCGACCCGGGTTCCGGCTGGGACGTGGCGGGCGTGCCCGGTGCGACCGCAAACCACACATTGCGCCGCAAGTCGGACATCTCCATGGGCAACGGGGGCGATTGGGTGACCAGCGCCGGCGACAGCCTGAGCAGTGAGTGGATCGTCCTCGACAACGACTACGCCCTCAACAACGCCCTCGAAGGATACGGCAGCCACACCTACACCGGCGACCCCTGCCCGGTGGTGGAGACGACCGGCTGCACGGATCCGGAGGCCACCAACTACGACCCCAACGCGGGCGCCGATGACGGCAGCTGCGTCTACCCGGCCGAGGTCACCATCAGTGCCATCCAGCAGGACATGGGGCCCAACGATGATGGCACCTACAGCGGTCAGGTGGTCAATGTCCGCGGCATCGTCACGGGCGTATACGGCAGCAACACCTCCATCCAGGATGGAACGGGAGCCTGGAGCGGCATCTTCGTCTACGTCAGCGGCGGCTTGCTCGACGGCAGCGGTACGCAGGTTGCCCTCGGCGACAGCGTCATCGTCAACGGTACGGTGGGCAGCTTCAACGGTGGCACCCAATTGACTTCCGCCACCGCCACCATCCTCAACAGCGGCAATGCACTTCCGGCCCCGACCGTGCTCTCCACGGCCGACGCCAACCTCGAGGAGTATGAGGGCGTGCTGTGCCAGGTCACCGGAGCGGTGACGGGCGAGCTCAACAACTTCGGTGAGTTCACCATCGACGATGGCAGCGGCAACCACACGGTGGACGACATGGGTTACGACGGCTACACCGACCAGGGCGTCATCCTCGGCGACAGCTACCGCATCACCGGCGCCATCAATGGCGGTTTCGGCAACAGCATCGAACCGCGCGACGCCAACGACTTCCAGAAGCTCGGCTGCACCAATGCCGCAGCGGACAACTACGACCCCGCCGCCGTCATCGACGACGACAGCTGCAACATCGTGGACGGCGCCATTTCCATCGCGACCATCCAACAGGGGCAAGCACTCGATCCGCCGGTCTTTACCGACTCGCTGGTGACCATCAGCGGCATCGTGACCGGCGTCTACGGCAGCCTGTTCAGCGTTCAGCAGGGCCAGGGTGCCTACAGCGGCATCTTCGCCTTCAACCCCGAGGTCGCCGTGGCGGAAGGGGACTTCGTGAGCCTCACCGGTGAGATCAGCGAATACTTCGGTTTGACCCAGATGGTCGGCGTGGGTGGCAATCCCATCACCACCGCCATCCTCAGCCAAGGCAATGCGCTCCCGACGCCGGAGGTCCTCGCCACGGGCTCCGTTGCGATGGAGGAGTGGGAAGGCGTGCTCGTCCAGGCGACGGGTGCCGTGACGGCACCTGACCTCGGCTTCGGCGAGTGGGGCTTCGACGATGGCAGCGGCCAGATCGTGGTCGACGACCGCGGATACGACCACCAGGCTACGGGTGAGGTCGTGATCAACGCCACCTTCCAGGTCACGGGCCCGCTCGACTACGGTTTCGGCGCCTTCAAGATCATCCCGCGTGATGTGGACGACGTGCTCCTGTATGGTTGCACCCTGCCCAATGCCGACAACTACACCCCGGGTTCCGACATCGATGACGGATCCTGCACCGGCAGCGAGCCCTGCGACCTCTTCTTCAGCGAGGCGGCCGAAGGTTCCTCCAACAACAAGTACCTCGAGATCTACAACCCGACCAATGGTCCGGTGAGCCTCGCCCTGTACACCATCGCCAACCAGTCCAACGGTGCCAACAACACCGACACGACGGCGGC
>CALKUW010000153.1 GCA_937996585.1 uncultured Flavobacteriales bacterium | reverse complement strand
CTGGACCGAGCTGATGATGCGCTCCTTCTTGAACAGGCCGTCGTCCTGGATGGCCTGGAGTTCCGCCCGTAGGTGGGCTTTCATGTCACCGTACATGTTGACGAAGATAGCGGGAGCCGTCAGGCCGACTTTTCCGTTTCGTCCAATTCAATCCTGTAATTCATGATCCGTTTGTCCACCTCCGAACGCTCTCGGTGGATGATGGCATTGCCATACCGAGCCAGCGATTCCATGTTGATCATCTGGATCATACGGCTGCGACGGGATCGGCGGGTTTCGGATGAGACGATTTGATTGAGGTTGAAGAGCTGATCCAATGCCTGTGTGCTGAGCAATTGGCCCCTGCGCGACATGAGCATGTCCAACATGGGCGTAGGTTGGCCTGGGTCAGTGGGAACAGCATCCGACGCCCGCTTCCTCCGTCGGGTCCGCATCTCCTGTATCAGGAATGTTCCTCCGAAACCTCCGAAAAGAAGCGCAATGAACAAGGCCAGCAGGGATTCCATTTCGCTGGAGGTCGTAGTGTCGGGCAAATCGAAAGGAACAAATAGCGGGTTCCATTGGGCGTCCATCAACACTTCATCGAAGTCCTCCACCACAGTGCGGCCTTTCCAATTGTAATGCACGGTATTGCCATTGACCGCCCTCCATTTGTTGCGTGACACGGTAAAAGTCTCCCGCTTGGCCTTTTGGGCCACGGCCACCTTTGAAGGGCGCTGGGTAATGGCGAGGTCGTGCTTTCGAACGACCACGGCGGATCCTGAATAGAAAAAGACCCAATAGTCTTTCAAGGAGACCCCCAGGGTTTCATTGTGCAGGCGCTGAATGGAGGGGTGCAGCCGACCCAGGTATTGCCAATCCTGAGAATTGTGCCGTAGGGTGTAGACCAGGGCCGGTTTTTCGCTCTCCTCGAGTTTACCCTCGAACGTCAGAAAGTAGCAAGCGGAATCTCCAGCGAAGACAAGGGCTTTGTCCACGCCATCAGGAGCTGGCCCTGCATTCCGCATTTCAATCTGCCAATTCTGTCGGGAGTGGAAATGCCGATGGCTGTGGCGGTACCAATTGGATTGCCCGTTCTGGAAACACCATTCCCCATCAAACCAATACGGCGTGCAGTAGTAATTGTAGCCGACCACCACGCTCTGGCTTGAATTGGTGCGGCTCAAGGGGTCATAGCACAGGTACCGAAGGTCACCCTCCACGTAGAGGATTTCCATCGTGTCCTGGCGCATGTAATGCACCAACTTGGTGTAGCCTTTCTCTCGGGGAGACTCTGCTGTAATGTTGAAGCTGTCAAATCCCTCTTGAATGAGGCTATCAATCAGCCCGGTGCGCACCCAATCCAAGGGTTCGCCGGGCCGCCATGTCCGGGTGTTCTGCCGATCGGAGCCATCAGACCCATCTGCGAAATGGGCGGGAGGTTGACCACCCATGTTGGCGGCAAGCAACATGGCGGCAGTCAGCAACGCGAAGCTCCATTTCGTGGGGTTCATCCAAAGCAATGTTCCGAGGCAAGTTCGGTGATTCACAGGGGACGGGATATGGACGGCACCGGATTTACCTTCGCGGCATGTCCGAACAGCCGAAGCGCACGCTGGTCACATCGGCCCTGCCCTATGCCAACGGGCCGATCCACATCGGCCACATTGCCGGGGCCTACCTGCCCGCCGACCTCTACGTCCGTTACCTGCGGGCGAGGGGGCGTGACGTGGTCTGGGTTTGCGGATCCGATGAGCACGGTGCTGCGATCACGCTCAGGGCACGCAAGGAGGGCACGACCCCCCGCGCGATCGTAGACCGGTACCATGAGGAGATGCAGGAGGCCTTCACCGGGCTGGACATCGCCTTCGACCATTACGACCGGACATCGAGCAAGGAGCACCACGCCTTTGCCCAGCAGTTTTTTCTCGATCTGCTCGAGAAGGGGGCCTTCACCGAGGAGACCCGGCAGCAGTTCTTCGACCCTGTGGAACAGCAGTTCCTGGCCGACCGATACATACAGGGTACCTGCCCGAAGTGCGATCACGACAAGGCGTACGGGGATCAATGCGAGAAATGCGGTTCCGCCCTGTCGCCGGACGAACTCATCAACCCGGTGAGCACCCTGAGCGGCGCAACACCTGAGATGCGGGAAACCACCCTGTGGTACCTGCCCATGGACCGCCACGAGGATTGGCTGCGTTCCTACCTCGAGCAGGGAGAGCTGGACGGGTCGGCGCACCACGACCCCAAGGCGTGGAAATCGCACGTCATCGGCCAATGCAAGAGCTGGCTGGACGGCGGATTGCAAAGCCGAGCCATGACGCGCGACCTCGACTGGGGTGTGCCGGTCCCGGTGGAAGGCGCGGAGGGCAAGGTGCTCTACGTCTGGTTGGATGCCCCGCTCGGCTACATCACGGCCACGAAGAACTGGGCGGAAAGGAACGGTGCTGACTGGGAGCCCTACTGGAAGGATGCCGACACCCAACTCGTCCACTTCATCGGTAAGGACAACATCGTTTTCCATTGCATCATCTTCCCGATTCTGCTGAAGGAGCGCGGCGGATACCTGTTGCCCCACAACGTCCCGGCCAACGAGTTCATGAACCTCGAAGGCGACAAGATTTCCACCTCGCGCAACTGGGCGGTCTGGGCCAAGGAGTACGTGGACGACTTCCCCGGACGCAGCGATGAGATGCGTTACGTCCTCGCCTCCATCATGCCGGAGCAAAAGGACGCGGAGTTCACCTGGGAGGATTTCCAATCGCGGGTGAACAACGAATTGGCCGACGTACTCGGCAACTTCGTCAACCGCGTGGTGGTACTGACCTCCAAGTACTTCGGCGGAAAGGTGCCCGCGGCGAGCGGCGAATGGACGGAGACGGATGTGGCCCTGCGCGACCTGATCGCGGCCACACCGGGTCAGGTGGGCGACGCCATCGAGAAGTTCCGCTTCCGGGACGCGCTGCAGCACGCCATGGGCCTGGTGCGGGCGGGCAACAAATACCTGACCGAGGAAGAGCCGTGGAAGGTGGTGAAGCAGGATGAGCAGCGTACGGCGGACATCTTGAACCTGACCCTGCAGGTCACCGCCAATGCCGCCATCGTCCTGGCGCCTTTCCTGCCGCGGACCAGTGCCCGGATGGCGGAGGCCATGGGGACTGCTGAACTGCCGTGGGATGCAGCGGGTGGAGACCTCGTGCCGGCGGGCCAGCCGCTCGGGGCATTGCCCATCCTGTTCGAAAAGGTCACCGATGAGCAGGTCGAGGCCCAGCGTGCGAAGATGGGCCCCGACGCGGAGGCCCTCGGGCTGCGCGACGTGGAGCCGGAAAAGCCCCAGACGACCTTCGACGACTTTCAGGCCATGGACCTGCGGGTGGCCGAGGTGGTGGCGGCGGAGAAAGTCAAGGGCGCCGACAAGCTGCTGCAGCTCACCGTGCGGACCGGCTATGATGAGCGCACCGTCGTCAGCGGCATAGCCGAGCACTTCAGCCCGGAAGATGTGGTGGGCCGCAAGGTCACGCTCCTCGCCAACCTCGCACCGCGCAAGATCCGTGGGGTGGTCTCGCAGGGCATGGTCCTGATGGCGTCCACGGAGGACGGAGGGCTGAGGTTCGTAACGCCGGAGGAAGGCGCCGAACCGGGCGACATCATTCGCTGATCACCTTCCGCACCCGGCCGTCCGGGCTTCTCTGGATCACGAGGGCGCCAGGCACCCCTTCGCACGGTCTGCCGAGCAGGTCAAAGGAGGCCCATTCAACCGGCTCCGCGGACGGTGTCAGTGGGGCGATGCCCACAACGGTTTCAAAAGCGGTCCACGTCCAGTGGCATCGCTGGGTGACCTCTCCGGCCATCCAACCTTCGTACAGCCGCAGCTCCACCTCGAACGGGGCGGCCCATGTGCTCAGGTCCACACCGGGCTGGTATTCCAGGTGGCGCACATGGGGCTCGACGAAACCATCGAAGCCATAGGCGTTGGGCGCCGTATTGACATCCTCGGCGGCGAGCAGGTTGCCTTCCGCATCGAACAGGGCGAATCCACAGTAGCCGAACCAGTACGGCGTGACGTAATCGGGGGCCACCTCGATGTCCATGCGCCCCGCCTGGGCGTCACCAATGGAGACGATGGAGACGCCGATCGAGTCGCAGAGTCCGGCCAGTGTACCCTCCTGGGGACAGCCTTGTGCGAGGCATTCTTCGAGGGTCTCGAACGGCACGGTTCCACCACAGCCGCCCCAGGTGAACTGCGTGCAGCTCCCCCAGTCATTATCGAAATACCAGGCGGGAATGGCGGCTTCACATGGGCCCGGGTCCGGCAGCAGGGTGCAGGGGTCCACCTGCGCTGTCAAACCCGGACATTGGAACGCGAGCCCACCGATCAGGAGACCCACACGGAGGGTTTCATGGAGTCGAACCATCCTCATTTGCGGAAGCGGCCGGATTTCTGAAGGAACTCCGCAATCTGGATGGCATTGGTGGCCGCTCCCTTGCGCAGGTTGTCGGACACAATCCAGAGGTGCAGCCCCTGTTCCTCGCTGAGGTCGCGCCTGATGCGGCCCACGAAGACCTCGTCCTTTCCGGCGGAATGCACCGGCATCGGGTAGACGTTGGCCATGGGGTCGTCCTGGATGATCAGGCCGGGCATCAGCTGCAGGGCTTCCTTGACATCCGGAACGCTGAAGGGCCGTTCCATCTCGAGGTAGACACTCTCTGAATGGCCACCCACCACGGGCACCCGGACGGCGGTGGCGCTGACCTCCACGGCGGCATCGTCGAGGATCTTCTTGGTCTCATGGTGGAGCTTCATCTCCTCCTTGGTGAAGTCGTTTTCGAGGAAGACGTCACAATGGGGCAGGCAGTTCCGGTCGATGGGGTGGGGGTAGATGCGGGTGGCGTCCGCACCTTGGCGCTCCTCCTCGAGTTGGTTGATTCCCGCCTGTCCGGTTCCGGTTACGCTCTGGTACGTGCTCACGATGGCCCTGCGGATGAGGAAGCGGTCGTGAAGCGGTTTGAGCGCCATGACCAATTGGATCGTCGAGCAATTGGGGTTGGCGATGATGAGGGCGTCACCGATGGCATCCGCGTTGACTTCCGGTACCACCAAGGGCACGCTGGGGTCCATGCGCCAGGCCGAGCTGTTGTCGATGACCGTGGTGCCCACGGCTTGGAAGGCGGGTGCCCACTGCTTGCTCACATCGCCTCCGGCGCTGAACAGGGCGATGTCGGGCTTGCGCTCCACGGCTTCCTCCACGCTCATCACGGCGATGTCCTCGCCCTTGAATTCCACCGTGGTGCCAAGCGAACGACTGCTCGCCACCGGAAGCAGTTCCTTGATGGGGAATTTCCGGGCGGCGAGGCCCTCGAGCATGGTTCTGCCGACCAATCCGGTGGCGCCGACGACGGCAACGGTTCTTCCGTGGGCTGATGGGGACATGGGATTCGGTTTGGTGGTTGACGGTGTTGCCGATCCTGGCGGTTTTGCGCCCGGTGTTCAGCGGTTTGCAAGCGATGCACCGCGCGCCCTGCGAAGTTAAGAGGTTGCCCATTGATGTTGAGTACGGTATACGGCCTCCCCCTTTCTGTAATTGGGGCCCAACCCAACCTATCATGTAAGAGGGTGCTGTGGGTTGCGATTTTGCTTGTCCTCCATTCGAATGGCTGCGCCCAATGGGTCATTTCCGCCATCCACCCCGACCCGACCCCGCCACTGGGTGCACCGGATGCCGAATACGTGGCCTTGCTGGCGCGCGGTCCTTCGGATTCCTGCCTTGCGCTTCACAATCATGAATTGCGTTGGAATGGGCATACGCGGGTCTTGCCCAACGGGTGCTGGCCGTCTGGTTCAGTTTTGGTGGTGCACCGAGCATCGGACAGTGCCGCATTCAACTTCGGCGATGCCATACCGTTGGGACTTTCATCCTGGCCAGCGCTGGTCAACGGTGGCGGGACGGTTTCCCTATGGGACGACATCGGCCAGCCAATGGATGCCATGCCCTACGATGCAGCGGACTTGCTAGACGGAGGTCAACCCTTGCTGCGCCGTGTTCCGGACGCTTGTGGAGGCCGCAGCAACCAGCACAGCTGGTCACCGGGGATGGACCCCTTCCACCATCCCTGGCCCGAAGCCACGCAATCGGCACTGGTCTGGCCGTCCACTGACCGAATCGCACAGGAAGCCAGTGATCCAAAACGCCTCGTCCCCCGTGGCGCGGGGCGGATGGATTGGTATGTGGGGGGTGGCATCGATCCCGCGTCCATCCTTCAGGCCAAGGCTTGGGTGGACGGGATGCGGGTGGACCTTACATGGAGGTCGGACTCGGTGGCACAGCTGTCTTGGAGTCACCGCACCCGTCCGTTTTGGAGCGGGGGTCACGGTGAGATGGTGGTGCAGATCGGACCACTGAAGGCCTGCGGACCTGGCGGCCGTCACCGTTCACTGCTCAGCGGTTGGGAGCCGGTCGAGGATATCGGGAGGGTGGAAGTGGTGGGCATCCTGCCGGATCCGGTATCCGGTGACCCCGAGCGTCCGGAAGAGGCCTTGACGATCCTCAATCAGGAAACGGAAGCCCTGGAATTGGGCCCTTGGTCCTTTGGTGGCGGGTACCTGAAGAGGAGCACCGTGCTTCCGGCGCTTGGCGAGATCCGACTCGAGGCTTCCGCATTCGAGGATTGGCCTGGATTGGCAAATGCCGGGGGTGAACTCGACATCACGTCAGGATCGGGCCGGCCGCTGGTGAAGCTGGCATGGGACCCTTGTGATTACTCCCTTCCGGAACACGTGGGTTCGGGGCTGGGCCTCGAGCGGGCAGCGGTGGCCGGTGCAGCCTGGGACACTTTCGGATGGGCAGATGACCGTCCGGGCGAGCCTTGGAGCATCAAGGGTTATGGGTGTCCCACGGATTTTTGGGGGGCCATCGGGTTGGACCTGTATTTGGACAGGCACATCGCTCAATTGCCGAACATGCACTGGCATGTGGATGGACAGGATTCCATTGCCGGTGTGAGGATTCCAGGACACAGCGATGCCATGCGTCTGGTTTGGGATGGCATGGGGCAAATAACTGACGCCATCAATGGGATTGAAGTGCAGGCCCGGATTCAAGGCCATGACCCAAGAAAGATCCGGGTAAGCTGCCCCGATCCTGATGCGCATGCGGAGCCACCTTGCCTGCGCATCACGGAAGTGATGTGGAATGCGCATGAACAGGGGTCGGAGTTCGTGGAGGTTATGAATTGCAGCGGATACCCCTTGGATCTGGCCGGGCTGCAGGCCACCACAGTCCAAGACCCTTTTCCTTCTGATTGGCGGTATTGGGTTGCGGGTGGGACCAGTTTGGTTCTGCCGGCAGGAGGGGTGGCGGCATTTGGGCCATGCGATACATGGATGGCCAATGGGTTGCCGGCGAGTGGTCCCTCCCGGTGGTCGGTGGAGTCGTGGTCCGCACTGAATGATGAGGCAGGGCAATTGGCCATCAGGCTGCCGGGAACCTCCGCGACCCCATTGGATGCTGTGGCGTGGGGCGATTGGATCCAGCGACCTTGGTGGCAGTCCGATGACGGCTGGTCCTGGATGCGCACTTCGGTGGATGGCAGCGGTTGGGCACCGTCACATGATCGAGGATCCCCCGGAAGGGAGGGGGTCAATCCCACGGAGGGAAGTTGCCGAGATGCCGTTGAATACGTCAACTCCAAGGAGGGGTCGGCGGGTGTATTGAACTGGCATTTCCCCGATGCCGGGGGAAAGATGACCATCCGCATCGTGCACTGGCCTTCCGGGTCCCTGCTCGATGAAGTTTGGCTCGAACGCCCTTTGACCGAAGGGACATGGGTTTGGAATGGCCTGGGCGCAATGTCTCTTGGCCGTGGGGCAGGCCACCTCATCCTCGAGGTATGCTGGTGGAGCGGGTCCTGCCGGGGACGGCGCCTGTTCCGTTCCGACATGCCATGGAAGGAATGAAGTGCACCATTCGTGGGTAGGGCTTCACCTCATTGTGCGAACTTGGGAGGGTGTTCGAAGGCGCCAATCGGGTCATGGAGTGGACACCACCGGACGGGTGGTGGATGGGCTGGATGGCCGTTTTGACTGCTGTTGCGGTATTCAGACAGGCCAGTCCACGCTATTTCACCCACTTGCGCTGGGCGGGGTCCGATTACCGGCTGCTGCTGCAATCCCGAGGAGACTTCGTGGCACCGTGGTATTCGGGTTGGATACAGAATACCATGGCCGGGATGGCCCTGTCACTGGGATTGGCCGGCATGTCGAGCCGGGCATTTGATATGGAGCTCAACCTGGCCAGCGTCCTGCGGATGCTGATCCTCTGGTGGACGCTGATGTTGATCCGTTGGTGTGTGGCGAGGGTGTGGGAGGGCGTGACCCACGGTGGAGTCGCTGGGAGGGAGTGGGCCCTGGGTCACCGCTACTTTTTGGAAGCCACGGCCTGGTTGTTGGCACCTTTTGCCCTCATAATGACGATGTTGGGTCCAGAAGCCGCTTTGGCAGGCTTGTATGTTGCCTTGGCGGTATGGGCACTTGGGTGGGGGCTTCGGCACCAGCGGACATTGACCAGAATGTCCAGTTTTCGACATCAACCCGTGAATGGGATTCTATACCTTTGCGCCCTCGAAATCCTCCCGGTAGCGGTTCTCATCCGCGCCTGGCAATGGTAAATTTCATGGGCAAGAAGGTCAAGACCATCCTGATTTCACAACCCAAACCCGCCACCGAGAAATCGCCGTATTTCGACTTGGCGGACAAGCACAAGCTGAAAATCGATTTCCGGAGTTTCATCCATGTGGAAGGCGTGGACGGGCAGACTTTCCGGCAGGACCGCATCGACCTGGCAGAACACCCTTGCGTCATCTTCACCTCGCGCAATGCAGTGGACCACTACTTCCGCATGGCGGGCGAATTGCGCTACGAGGTGCCTGATGCCACGAAGTATTTCTGCATCAGTGAATCGACGGCGCACTATCTGCAGAAGTATATCGTCTACCGCAAGCGGAAGATTTTCCACGGTCAGTTGCGCTTCGCCGAGCTGATGGACTCCATCAAAAAGCACAAGAAGGAGAAGTTCCTGCTGCCCTGCGCGGACATTCTCAAACCCAGCATTCCCAAGACACTGGACGAGGCTGGTATCGATTACTCCAAGGCCGTGATGTACAAAACGGTCTGCAGTGACCTGTCGGACCTGTCGGATGTGAAGTACGACATGCTGGTCTTCTTCTCCCCGTCAGGCATCGAAAGCCTGTACAAGAACTTCCCGGACTTCGAGCAGGGGGAGACGCGGATCGCGGTCTTCGGCCCGACGACGCGGAAGGCGGCCGAAGAGAAGAACCTGCGCATCGATGTTGGGGCACCGAATCCAAAGGCGCCCTCGATGAGCATGGCCATCGAGAACCACATACTCGGGAAGGACTGAATTCCGAGGCATCCAACACAGAAATGCCTGACCTGAGGCAAGGGCGGGACCGCAGCCTCAAGCGCCGGGTCGTCATGGACCAGGTTTTTGCGCATGGCCAAACAGCCAAAGGTTTTCCCTTGTTGGCGCGCTTCCTGGAGGTGACCCCGGACGGTCCAGCGGCCTCGAGGGTGGCCTTCACCGCAAGCAAGCGCCGGTTCCGTCGTGCGGTGGACCGCAACAGAATCAAGCGTCTGATGCGCGAAAGTTGGCGACTTCACCGTTCCATATTCGAACAGGACATTCCCTCAGGAAAGCAATGGGCCGTCGTGCTCATCTTTGTGGGCAAGGACTTGCCGACGGCGCAGGAAGTGGAGAAGGGCATGGTCAAGTTGCTGCAACGCATGGTATCCGCCTCATCCGAACAACAAGCATGAATATCCTCCGCTCCCGGCGCCTCCTGCTGCCCCTCATCCTGGTCGCATTGACTGCCGTGGCGGGGGTCCGTGCTGTGGCTCCATCCGGCACCTATTTCGAAGTGACGAAACACCTCGAAATCCTGACCTCCGTTTTCAAGGGGGTGCATGAATTTTATGTGGAGGAGCCGGAGCCCGGCACATTGATGAGCACGGCCATCAAGGCGATGCTGGATGAGCTGGATCCCTATACCATCTACTACCCGGAATCCCGCATCGAGGACCTGCGGTTCATGAATACGGGCGAATACGGGGGCATCGGGGCATTGGTGCAACCGATCGATGGCCGCACCACCGTCGTGGAGGTATATGAGGGGTATCCTGCCCAGGAGGCCGGGCTGCAACCGGGCGATATCGTGCTTTCAGTGGATGGACGCGCACTGGACGAAGACTTCGATGGCGATGAGGTTGGTGATTTGTTGAAGGGGGAATCCGGAAGCACCGTCGACATCCGCATCGAGCGGCCACATGGAGGGGGCGTTCTCGACCTGACCGTCGACCGGGCCAAGGTTCGGATTCCAGCCGTGACCTATTCCGGCATGCTCGACGACACCACGGGCTACATCTACCTGTCAAAGTTCACCCGGGGCTCCGCTGGTGAAGTGCGCCAGGCCCTCATGTCGCTGCGGGACTCGGCCGGCATGCGCCAGTTGGTACTCGATCTCCGCGGCAACGGTGGAGGACTCCTCAACGAAAGCGTCAGCATCGTCAACCTGTTCGTCCCCAAGGGCACGGAAATCGTATCTACGAAAGGCAAGAGTGACAATTGGAACAAGTCGTACAAGGCATTGGGCAGGCCCACCGCCGAGGACATGCCACTCGTAGTGCTGATTGACGGTCAATCCGCCAGTGCTTCCGAGATTGTGAGCGGTACGCTGCAGGACCTCGACCGGGCCGTCATCGTGGGCATGGAGAGCTTCGGCAAGGGGCTCGTTCAGCAAACCAAGGACATGGCCTTCAATACGCGGCTGAAAGTGACCGTGGCCAAGTACTATACGGCGAGCGGCCGCTGCATCCAACGGCTGGACTACGGGGGCCAGCGCGATGCGCAGGGCAAGGCTCAGGCCGTATCGGACACCTTGCTGCGGACATTTCAGACCAAAGGCGGCAGACCAGTGCTCGAAGGCCGGGGCATCCAACCGGACATCGAAGTGGAGGTGCCCTTCATGTCCACGTTGCTCGAAGGACTCCTTTCGGACTACCAGGTTTTCCACTATGCGACGAAGGTGGCGGCAGGATTGGACAGCAGTGATGTTTCGGATCCCGTGACCTACACGATGGGTGACGTTGCCTGGTCCGGGTTCCGCGCCCACCTCGAAGAGGATGGGTTCGAATACACGACGGAGAGCATGGCGGTGCTGGAAGAGCTGCGTGAAGTGGTGGGACTCGAACAATACGACGGCGTGGCCGGATCGGCCTTGGAGAACCTCGGAAGCACCTTGGAGCCCAACCTCGAGCGCGATTTGGCCTTGTTCGAGGAAGAAATCCGCCAGACCCTTGAAGAGGAGGTCGTCTTGCGCTTCCATTACGCTGCGGGCCTGGTAGAGCGGAGCTTGACCCGAGACCCAACGGTCAAGCGGGCGCTGGAGGTTTTCGGCGATGAAATGAACGCCACCATCGGATGGTCGGCAGAAGACGGCCAGTCAACGCCAGGATCGCGTCAATGAGCCGCAGGCGCATCCCCCCGTTGCCATGGGCGTGGGCATGGGGTGCCATTGCATTGGCCTTTCCGTGGTCCAATGCCTTCATGAGTGTGGCCACCGGTATGCTCGGGCTGGCCGCGTTGACCCGCTTCGGCAGGCTGTTGGGTACGATGCCCGAAAAACCACTCCCTCGGGCCATGGTCCAAGCCGGTTGGTCGCTGGTTCTGCTGGTGCTCTGGTCCGCCCTGTCCACCACCTGGAGTGGAGACATGGCCGCGAGCCTGAACGACGTGCGGGTGAAGCTGCCCCTCGCTGCGGGTGGGCTGGCATTGGTTGCGATGGCACGTGAGTCGGCATGGCCCCATGAGCGGTGGGTGGATGGTGTCCTGAAGCTGGCCCTGGTTTCCGCCCTCATCGCCACATTGACGGTCGTTTTCCTTGACATCTGGAACGGGGGAGATCAAGGAGGCAGGCAGGCTTCCAGGTTTATTTCGCACATCCGATTCGGACTCTGGTGGGCCTTGCTGCTACCGTGGGTCTGCCACCGTTTGGCGACCTACTGGCGTTGGCTCGCGCTCGTGGGGGCATTGTTGGCATGGACCTGGATGGAAAGCCTGACGGGGTTGCTCGTGGCGGTGGCATTGGCGCCCTGGTGGTTGTCGGCATGGCTTTCGCACCGCAACCGATCTGAGGAAGAACCGATTTTGACCTGGCCGGCTGCGGGATGGGTGAACCGCACCGGATTGATGGTATTGGCTGCAGCGTTGCCCTTGCTCGGTCTTCTGGTGTGGGCCATGCCCACCTCGCTCCCGGATGCGGATGCATTGGCCTCCAATTCCGCGGGTGGGGAAGCATACGTGCACAAATTGGACCGCTGGGTGACGGAGAATGGTCACCACGTTTGGGTCGAGGTGGCCTGGGGTGAATTGCAAAGCGAATGGGAGGACATAAGCGACGTGCCATTTGTCCAGATTGAAGGGGCCTTGGTGCGTTTCCTTTCTTCGAAAGGGCTGCCCAAGGACAGGCAGGGTCTGGCTGAGCTGGACGCGGAGGAGTTGGCTGCGGTGGAGCGCGGTACAACCTCGGTTGTGGAGCTGCGGGGCGGACCTTGGACCAAGCGTTGGAACCGTTTCAAATACAACTGGGGTGAATGGCTCGACGGCAATAGAAGTCCGCGGGCCAGCATTCTCGCGCGCAGTGTTTATCAAGAGGTGGGTGCCAGGGCCTGGGCCAAGATTCCTGCCCCGTTGTGGTTGACGGGATGCGGGCCTGGCGTGGACAATGCGTGGCTGGATACCGCCTATGCGGATGCCTTTCCCGATTGGCCGGAAGGCGGACGAAAACGGCCACACAATCAGTACCTCACCCTTCTTCTGTCCGCGGGACTGATCGGCTTGTGCCTGTTCCTTTGGGCATTGAAATGCCTGTGGACGCACCCGCCGGCACGTCCCGGGGTGTTCTTGATTGCCCTGAGTTGCCTTGCCGAGGACACATTGGAGACGCAGGCCGGCGTGACACTGGCCATCGTCGCCCTGGCATGGGGTACGTTCATTCCCGGTCGACGCGCCCTGTGATGGCGGTGACCGCTTCACTGACGTCCGTCAAGGGGATGTCCAGACTTCCGTCCTGAAGGAAAGTCCCTGTTTCGACCACCTCCACCGTAGGACCGATGGGCCGCCACCGGAGGGCCCACTCCGGTGGTCGGGTACCGTAGAGGCCGACCACCGGCGTGCCGATCGCGGCAGCAGTATGCAGGGGTCCGGTGCTGGATGCAACAACCACCTCGGCTTTGGATTGCAGGAACAAAAGTCCCGCAAGGTCCATTTGGCCAAACAAAGGCAAGATGCGCGGATGTTCGGGCAGGAATGCATCGAACGTCAGGCCCTCTTCCCCAGTGCCCGTGAAGGCCACCACGTGGCCTTTCTCTGCCAGTTGGAGGGCCAACGCGCCGAACCGTTCGGCAGGCCAATTGCCCGCACTTCCATGGGACCCCGGATGCAGCAGTACCGGTGATCCACCCAGTTTTTCAAGCAGATCCACTGAGGCTTGGTCAGGGATTGGGACAGCGAGGTGGCACTCGTCGTGAAATGCGCCGTCGGCATCGATGCCCAACGGTGACAGGAGCCGAAGTCCGTGCCACGATTCGTGCCCACCGGAGTCCTTACGGCCGTCCCAGTTGTAGTGCGTCATGCGTCCGAGCGCATGCCAGCGGCGGCCCGTGCCCAGCCGCAGCCCGACCCGGGCCTTCCGGCAGGCCTTGACCACGTCCCTGTCTGGATAGGCAAAGACGACGGCATCGAATGAAAGGGAGCGGATGTAAGTCGCACCGGTGCCATTTGCGTCTGCCGCGTGTTCAGGCAGCCATGCATGTACTTCGGTGACGCCCATGGCCGCCTTTGCCACGGCGACGGCATAGGGCCTGACGAGCAGGTGCACTTCGGCACCGGGGAACTTGCGGTTCAAGGCGGAAACCAGGGGAAGGGTGAGCACGAGGTCCCCCAATGCATCGGTTCGGCTCACGAGGATGCGTTTCGGATTCAAGGGAACCGCGGAATGCAGGGCGCGCAACCGGGCATGTTTCCGCCAGGTTGCCCAAGCGCTCAGTCGGGCAATGGTCCAGCCGGTTCGGCCATCCCGGAAGCCACCTTTCAGGAAGTAGGTCTTCACCCATTGGGCGGCGACCTTGAGCCCCACCAATGCAAGTGGAGTGGTGCGCCCGCGGGCCTTCTGGTCCTCCGCCCAGACCTTGCCGAATTTCTCGATCTGGGCGAGGTGATCTGCCCTTTGATGGTAGCTGTAATGGTGGACGAGCCCTTCGAGGCGCGTGCACGCCACCGGCCCATCGAACTTGAGGTCTTCGTGAATGGCCCCTTTCCATTGGGCTGCGCCCGCCGGCCAAAGTCGGATTTTACGGTCCGGGTGCCAACCGCTGTGCCTGACCCAACGGCCACAGTATTGCGTGAGCCGGTTTACCTCCCCCACCCGCCACGCACCGTCGGGAGTCCGTGCACCCTGCCGCATGTGGTCCTGTATGGCCTGGGCTGATGCAGCATCCGGCACCTCATCCGCATCGAGGCTGAGGATCCAATTTCCTTTCGCTGCAGCATTGGCCTTGTTCTTCGTGTTGGACCAGCCCTCCCATTCGCAGTCGATGACCCTCGCCCCGGCGTCCAGGGCCAAATCGACCGTCCCATCCGTGCTTCCCGAGTCGAATACGACCACTTCGTCAACCCATCCCTCCACGGCTGCGAGCAGGCGGGGTAGGTTGGCCGCCTCATTGCGGGTGATGACCACCACGCTCAGCTCCAGACTCCTTTCATCGGTCACGGGGTTCGGACGTATCGTCGTCTGTTCCAAGGGGTCCTGTATTGTGGGCAGTTTGGTGAGCACTTGTCCCTTGGTGTTGAAAACAATGGGATGGCGCGCACGGGAGCGAAGGTAGTTTTGAGGTGCCATGCGTGTACTCATACTTGGTTCCGGTGGACGCGAACACGCCATCGGCCTGAAGATCTCGGGCAGCTCCCTGCTGGATGCCACCTTCTTTGCCCCGGGCAATGCGGGAACGGAGGAATTGGGCACCAACGTGCCCTTGGACCCCATGGACTTTGATGCAGTGGCCGCCTGTGTCCTTGAACACGGAATCGACATGCTGGTCGTGGGACCTGAAGCCCCGTTGGTGGAGGGCATCGTTGATTTCTTCGCTGCGGATGAGCGGCTTTCCAATGTGTCCGTCATCGGCCCGCCCAAGGCGGGAGCCGCATTGGAGGGCAGCAAGAAGTTCGCCAAGGAGTTCATGCACAAGCACCGCATCCCCACTGCCAAATACGGCGTGTTCGGCAAGGGAGATGTACGCGATGCCTTGGCGTTCCTCAAGTCGATGAAGCCACCGTATGTGGTGAAGGCGAGCGGGCTCGCCGCCGGGAAGGGCGTCATCGTGACGGAGAACTTGAGGGAGGCCGAAGCTGCCGTCCGTGAGATGATCAAGGGTCAGGCTTTCGGAGGAGCGGGAAAGGAGGTCGTCATCGAGGAATTCCTCAAGGGCGTGGAGGTGTCCATGTTCGCAGTGACGGACGGAAACGCTTGGCGGCTGTTGTCCCCGGCGATGGATTACAAGCGCATCGGGGATGGCAATCAAGGGCCCAATACGGGTGGCATGGGGGCCATCAGCCCTGTACCCCACGTGACACCGGAATTCATGGAGAAGGTCAAGAACCAGGTGGTCATCCCGACCATCCGGGGCCTACAGCGTGACCACATCCCCTACAACGGTTTCCTCTTCTTCGGCTTGATGAAGGTGCAGGGTGACCCTTACGTCATCGAGTACAACTGTCGATTGGGAGATCCGGAAACCCAGATTGTCCTTCCGCTGCTGGAGACGGACCTCCTGCACTTGATGGACGGCCTGGCCAACGGTCTGCTGTCGGAAATCGATGTAGCCCTGTCCCCCAAGGCCGCCGCAGCCGTCATTCTCGCCAGTGAGGGCTATCCCGGAAGCTATGAGAAAGGCAAGGGCATCACCTGGGAGGTTCCTTCGGATGGTGAGGGCCACCTGATCCACGCTGGAACGCGCCTCGACGGCAATGAAGTGGTGACGGCCGGAGGGCGCGTCATGGCATGCGTCGGACTTGGAGCAGATGTAGACAAGGCTGCAGCAAAGGCTTATGCCTTGGCAGATGCGGTCTCGTTCGAGGGGAAAACGCACCGTTCCGACATCGGAACGGTCTCATGAATGGCCGACGGATGTCGGGCGATTCAGATGATGCCGCCCTTTTCGCGGGCTTCGGCAGAAAACTGACCCTGCTTCCTCAGCCAGAGGGCAATGCCTGCGAGGCCCAACAGAATGACACCCAGATTGAAGGGGTTGCTCATGGGAACCAGCACGGTCTGGAAGGTCCATTCGATGAACTTGGCCACGGGGGTGATGAGCTCCTGAAGGTTCATGGGTTGAATTTGCTGTCGCGAAAATAGGGACCTTTTCAGCATGCTGAGCATCCTCAATTCGAATCAGCCGGTAGCTTGGGCAGTAGTACCCGTCACAGGTTGCATCCTGTTCCTTGCCGCCTGCAGCTTGGACCTGTGCGAAGCCGATTCATGGACGGCGCTGGCAGCGGTCATCCTGTCGGCCAGGCTGATTCACTTTCTTCATGCTGAATCCGGCATGCGCACGCGGCCCGGCAGCATCCCCGGGTGGGTCTGGGTGTTGTTCGCCACGCCCTTCATCGGCGTGGTTCCAGATGCGTCGTGGTGGTGCATGCCCTGTCTGGTGCAGGGCTTGAGGCTTGTGGTCCGCTTGCGCGACACCGATGGAATGTCGGGCACCTTCTTCTACATCGGATTGTGGTGGGGCCTGGCCGTCCTGGTTGGTGGATTTCAGTGGCCGCTGATTGCAGCGATGCTCCTGGGCGGTTTGATGGTCCGACGTCCGGATGCCGGCGAGGGCATCTCGGCCATGTTGGGTCTCATCACCCCGGCATATGTGTTCTCGGCTGCATACTGGGTGGTCACGACGGAATCACCGACATGGTGGACGGCCACCGATCCGGCCGTGGGAATGCCCATGAAGACCATGGCCGCTTTGGCCCTTCCGGTCGGTGCGGGGTGGGTCATTCGCCAGCAATCCATGATCAGGGCCACAGCACAGCAGCGGTTTTCAAGGCAATTGACCCAATGGGCTGGAGCCTTCGGGGCCTTGCTCATTGCCGTCGCCCAGGGCCTTCACTGGATGCAACCCGGTTCATGGGGTACTGCGGCCATTGCTGCCCCTGGTGTTTTCGCATTCCTGTCGGCTTGGAGCCTGCCTTGGCTCATGCCCCCGGGACTGCGGACAACCTCGGCCATGCCTTACGTCTTCGTTCTCATGTCCATGGCCATCGTGTTCTCACGGTTGTCATGAAGGGTGAAACAAATCCAGGCCCCCGCCCGTAAGGGGGCGCATGAAGTCACCCTTCCTCCTCCTTCTGTTGTTCTCCGCATCCACCCTGCTCGCCCAGCCGGACAATTCCGCCGCTGCCGGTGATCCCGTGGCCTCCGTCCAATCCGGCGACTGGATGGACATCGCAAC